>JAEZZT010000060.1 GCA_023418435.1 Bacillota bacterium
CATCATGGAAGCTTGCGATGAGATTTTGGCGGGCAAGTGGCCGGACGAGTTTCCACTCGTTGTTTATCAAACGGGATCGGGCACGCAGTCCAATATGAACATGAATGAGGTTATTGCTCACATTGCCAATGATAAATTGGCAGAACGGGGAGAAGAGATCCGTATTCATCCGAATGATGATGTCAACAAGTCTCAATCCTCCAATGATACGATGCCGACAGCCATGCATATTGCCGCAGTGTATGCACTGCATGAATATTTGTATGAGCCGGTCAAAGCGCTCAAGGAAACATTGGCGGAAAAGAGTCAGGCTTATATGGATATCGTGAAAATCGGCCGGACGCATTTGCAAGATGCGACGCCCTTGACTTTGGGGCAGGAGATGTCCGCTTGGGTAGCGATGTTGGAAAAATCGTTGGCCATGTTGGAAGAAAGCGAAAAGCAAATGTACCCTCTGGCGTTAGGCGGCACGGCGGTCGGTACCGGACTCAATGCGCCGGTCGGATTTGCCGAAAAAGTGGCAGCTGCCATCGCTGCTGAAACGGGATATCTGTTTGTGACCTCCGACAACAAATTCCATGCATTGACTTCGCATGATGCCTTTGTGTATAGTCACGGAGCGGTAGAAGCCCTGGCAATGAATGCGATGAAATTTGCCAATGATGTTCGTTTCTTGGCTTGTGGACCGCGAGCGGGATTTGCCGAAATACGCATCCCCGAAAATGAGCCGGGCTCGTCCATCATGCCGGGCAAAGTAAATCCCACCCAGTGTGAAGCGGTCACGATGGTCGCTTGCCGAGTGCATGGCAATGCGGCAACGATTTCGTTTGCAGCGTCGCAGGGCAACTTCCAGCTGAATGTATTCATGCCGGTATTGGCAGATGCATACCTGCAGTCCGTACGCTTGTTGGGAGACAGTCTGCGTTCGTTCCGTGACAACTGTGCGGTCGGCATTGAGCCGGATCGTGAAAGAATCGCTCATAATGTGGAACAGTCATTAATGTTGGTGACCTCCTTGGCACCGCACATCGGCTACGAAAAAGCGGCAGAAATTGCCAAAAAAGCGCATCATGAAGGCTCCAGTTTACGAGAAGCAGCCATGGCGCTCGGATATGTAACGGAAGAAGAGTACGATAGATATGTAGTACCCGGAGATATGGTTCATCCGAAATAAAGAAGTGATGACTCCGTACCGATCTCCAATGGTTAGGCCCAAGGGGCTGACTGTTGGAGATCGTTTTTATTGTTCCGTAAAGAATTTTCGCAAGAGAAGGCAAGAGAATAATGATACTTGGTTTTTATTATTCGTATGACTCTGTGTTATAATATTTTCAGAATAACGGCTCTAAGCCGAAATAACGGCTCTAAGCCGAATTTGCTACAGGGAGGCAAGAATATGAAAAAGTGGATGTTAAGTGCCGTGACAGCAATGGCGGTGCTCGCCTTGACAGGTTGTGGCGGAGATAAACAACCGGCACAGCAAGCTTCGGATTCCAAAGGATATCCTATTAAATGGGAAGAAAAATTGGATGGCAAAGCGTATCAGGGACAAGTTGCAAAAGCTCCGCAACGTGCGGTATCCATGTCGCAAGCAACTACGGAAATGCTCTTGGCATTGGGCGTAGAAAAACAAATGGTAGGACGTGCTTTTGAAGAAGAGGAAGTATATCCTCCGCTGAAAGAAGCGTATGAAAAGGTGCCGAAGTTGGCCGACAAATGGCCGTCTTATGAAACCTTTATGGCAGCAAAACCGGACTTTGTTACCGGCTGGCCGGTTCCGTTTACCAAACGCGGCATTGAAGCGAGCAAGATTGAAGCTGCCGGCATTCCGATCTTTGTTCCGGATTCCATGGAAAAACCGGACGCTACATTGGATACTCTCTTTGAAGATATGCTGACGTACGGCCGTATCTTCGGCGTGGAAGCCAATGCGGAAAAATGGGTCAAAGACCAAAAAGATAAATTGGCCAAAATCGAAGGCAAGTTGAAAGGTTTACCTGCCAAGACGGTATTCGTATTCGACTCGGAAGATGAAAAACCATTTACTGTTTTTGAAGGCTATACGACCAACATCTTGAAGATGATCAATGCGCAGAATGTCATGAGCGGCAAAGGCAGCGACAAGACTTGGGGTCAGGCTAGCTGGGAAGATGTAGTAGCCGCCAACCCGCAATACATTATCGTTGTCGATTATGGCAACAGCATCCGCAATACACAGGAATTTGATGAAAAAGTAGCTTCGTTGAAAGCAAATCCTGCGTTGGCGAATGTGGACGCAGTGAAGAATAATCATTTCGTTCGTGTAAAACTTTCCGAAATTACTCCGGGCGTACGTACCGTAGATGCGTTGGAAAGATTGGCCGAAGAAATTCACGGTATCAAATTATAAGCAATGTAAAGGTTGTCCCCAGTGGACAGCCTTTTTTCTATGGCCGAATATATTGACAGAAAAAATTTTCGGAAAAATTTAATTTACCTCTTTACTTTTTTACTTAAGTAAAGTATCATAGTACATAACTTATCGAAGAAAGGAAGTGTGATCAGTGTGAAAGTAAAGAAATGGCTTGTCGGTGTGAGCATCTGCTCGTTGGCATTCTTGGTGCTCGGTTGTGGATCTACCGGAGGTAACGTGAACCATACTGATCCAACTTCTGGTAAAATAGTGATTGGTTTGGATGACAATTATCCGCCGGTCGGTTTTCGCAATGAAAAGGGAGAGCTGATCGGATCCGATGTGGAAATGGCACAAGAGGCAGCCAAGAGATTGGGCCGCGAAGTGGAATTTCGACCGATCGATTGGTCCAGCAAAGAGGCGGAGCTGGCCTCGGGAAAGGTGGATTTGATTTGGAACGGATTGACGCCGACCCCGGAGCGGGAGAAAAACATTCTCTTTTCTCTTCCTTATCAGACTTCGGGCCAAGTGGTGTTTGTTCGTAAAGGTTCGCCCATCCGTACGACGGCAGATCTTCGCGGAAAAAAGGTCGGAACGCAGGAGGGGTCTACGGCGTTGGATGCGCTGGCGAAAAATCCGGACTTGAAGAACAGCTTTGGTGAGCTGCGCATGTATGCGGATTTTGTTTCTGCCTTTATGGATTTGAAGATCGGGAGGATCGATGCGGTGCTGGGCGATGAAATAGTGGGTCGCTACTACATGCAGAAATCACCCGGTGAGTGGGATGTACTGCCGGAACGATTCGGGGTAGAAACCGATGCGGTCGGCATGAAGTTGGGCAATGAAAAGCTCAAGCAGGATATTGATCGTGTCTTGCGAGAAATGAAAGCGGACGGTACCTTGAAGAAGATCTTGGAGAAGTGGTTCGGTGAAGATATTTCTTATGATTTGACAAAGGAGTGAACGAAATGAATTGGAAAAAATGGACAGTGAGCATGTTGGTTGCAGTAGGACTCGTGGGCGTGTTGGCCGGTTGCGGCAATGATGCAAAACCGGCAACGGAATTGCCGAAGAAGATTGTTGTCGGCTTGGATGACAATTTCCCGCCGATGGGATTCCGTGATGAGTCCGGTCAGCTAACCGGTTTTGATATCGATTTGGCCAAAGAGGTCAGCAAGCGGACGGGAATTGAAATGGAATTCAAACCCATCGATTGGTCGAGTAAAGAGGCGGAACTGGTGTCCAAACGTGTAGATGCTCTGTGGAACGGCTTGACCATTACGGATCAGCGCAAGGAAAAAATTCTCTTCAGCGAGCCCTATATGCACAATGACCAAATCATCGTGACATTGGCTTCGCGTAATGACTTGACCGATTTGGCTTCCTTGAAGGGCAAGATCGTCGGCACGCAAGAGGGCGGTACCGGTATTGATGCGTTGGCGAAACGACCGGAATTGCGCGATTCTTTTGGCGAATTGAGACTCTACGGTGTGTATACGGATGCGCTCATGGACTTGGAAATCGGGCGTATTGATGCGGTGTTGATCGACAGTGTGGTAGGTCAATACTACATGA
>JAEZZT010000049.1 GCA_023418435.1 Bacillota bacterium
GGTCGGAATACGCAAACGATAGCGCAAACCGTAATTGCCCGGATGGGCGATGCTTTCCCCCGTCACTTCGTCTTTGCCTTGCAACCGGGCATCCTGCTCACCATCTCCACATGTCAGCGCCACTATGCCGTCATGATTCGGGTCATAGACGGCGGCCGTCACCACACGTTCCGTTGCCGGAAATGTACCGCGTGTCTGGTCACCGTCACGAGCCACTGCCGGCCAAAATCCCAACCATTTCCAAGCCGCTCGACGTTTCGGCAAGAGCAAGACACGCAATTCTACGCCTTGCAAGGCCTCCACGTCCAAACGCCCCGTCAGGAGTTCACCCGGTTTCAATTCCCAAGTTTCACGCGGATATAGCGGTGTCGGCCGGTAGGCCTGCACCTTCAGTACCCTCGGTTGCGGATATTCTACCAGCTCCCGCCGCGAAAGTTTGCGCCCCAAGTCATAATAGTCCAAACTCGGTCCTTCGACGATTTCGCGCTGAAAACCGAGCACCGTATCCCGTTGCGAATACGCATAAATGACCAAATTCATGTTTTGGCGCAAGCCATTGACATAGTAAAAATAAAGACTGCCGCGGCCGTGCAATGTGCCGGAAAACAACAGTCCCGGCGTAGTCACCAACTCGGGGGAATTGGCAACTAGCAAGGTCTCCCTATTGTCCTCTACCCGGCGTTCCCACTCACGACCTGTCAGCGGGGCCTGCCATGGGCTGGTTTCGGCAGTCGGAAACAATTGCGTACGACGAGTCCCTGCCGCCAATCCTCCGGCTACACCGGCTATGCTTACCAAACCTTGAATCAATCTCATCATACTTTCCCTCCCGCTGCTTCATACTGCGCGGCCAATTCCGCCAATTTCCGAAACCGATGGTACAAACCGGACTTCGTCAATTTTCCATCGCATAAATCCACTAACTCCCGCAACGGTGCATCGGGATGCGCCAAGCGCAATTCTGCCGCTTCGCGCAACTTGGCCGGCAATAAATGCAGCGGCTGATGCGCGGAGATTATTTCAATATCACGCAATTGAGAAACCGCCGCATTCACCGTCTTCTGCAAATTGGCCGTCTCGCAATTGACCACTCGATTGACCCGATTGCGCACTTCCTTGGTCACTCGCACATTTTCAAAATCCAACAAAGATGCCGTGGCGCCCATCACCCCCAACAAAGATGCAATGCTCTCCCCATCTTTGAGGTACACGATATAGTCGTCCTTGCGTTCGGCAATCTTGCCCTGCAGGCGAAAACTCCTCAACATACGCACCAAGGTATCGGCAAATGCCTTCGATTCGGTCACGAACTCCAAGTGATAGTCGCCCTGCGGACGATTGACCGAGCCGCCTCCCAAAAAGGCGCCGCTGAGGTATGCCCGGCGCTCTTCTTTGCTGCGAAACACATCGTCATCATGGATCTCCGTCACGGGCAGCATCCCCGCGTCTTGCAGGAAAGCTTGCCCCTCCGGCCCCGGAGGAATGACCAGCGAATAAACATTTTTCTTGCGCAACTTACGTCCTTGGCGCACCATCACACCGGGAGCCGCCCCCGTCTGTTTCAAATACATCAACATTTTGCGGGCAGTCGCATTGTGATAAGTATCGAACTGTACTCCCGCACCATTTTGACTCATCAACAACGAACCGCCCATGCGTAAAAGAGCTGTCATCTCGGCGCGACGAAGCAATTCCGAATCCGGCATTTCCCGTGCCAACTCATCTTTTACATCCTCGGCAAACGACATGGCCTCTCCTTTCTAATGAGTACGATCAAAATAATAATCCAGTAAATGCGGCTGCAAATCCGCCTGCAGCGCATACACGACATCGATCAAGACATCCGCCAACAAATCGGAATCATGAGATACCGTCATACCATCGGCAATGACATTGGCTCGCACCGGTTTAACTCCCAATTTTTCCAATTCATCTACATCTACCGGCACCGGCACGGAACCGATTTGCCGATATCTTTCCAATACTTCCAAAGCCGGCTTGCGATCATTGATCAACACATAATCGATCACGCCCGGCCCAACATGTTCCACCAACGCTCGCACATGATCCGCCACACTGTAATCGGCAGTTTCTCCCGGCTGCGTCATGGCATTGCAAATATACACTTTCACAGCCTTGCTGCGACGTAATGCGGCAGCAATTTCCGGCACCAACAAATTGGGCAGAATGCTCGTGTACAATGAGCCCGGGCCCAATGTAATCAAATCCGCACGCTCAATCGCTTCCAACGCGGACTGCACCGCATGCGGAGCCTCCGGCAATACAAACAACCGTTCGATCTTCGCGCCGTACGCCGCAATATTCGACTCGCCGTCGACCATCTCACCGTCCGCCATCAACGCCCGCAGACGAATTCGTTCCGTACTCGAAGGAATGACCTCTCCGCGCACATTGAGGATCTCACTGGCCGCTTCCAGAGCGGTTTCCGTGTCGTGATAGCGCTCAATCAAAGCCGCGAGAAAGAGATTTCCCAGACTATGTCCGGACAGTTCTCCCGTCCCGCCGAAACGGTGCTGGAAGATGTCCTCCATCAGACTTTCCTGATCCGCCATCGCCACCAGACAGTTCCGCAGATCACCCGGAGCGATAATATCCATTTCCCGGCGCAAACGCCCGCTGGAACCGCCATCATCGGCCACGGTGACAATCGCCGCCAAATGCGAGGTTTTCTTCTTCATTCCGCGCAACAAAACCGACAAACCGGTACCGCCACCGATAGCGACTACAAAAGGTCCTCGATCACGGCGCACGCGTTCAATCATTTTTTGTCCCAAACGGCCGGACTCCTCGGGGGCAATGCTACCCAAAATATGACGCATCAAAGCTCGGAAAGCCCAAACCATGATAACCAATCCGACGAGTACCAAGAGCAACCCGACTCCTGCCAACAAAGTGTAATTGTAGCGACCGGTCACTTCATACAGAACGCGGAAAAGAAATTCTTCCAACACACCGAACGCTTGATAATTGACGATCGTAGTCAAGCCCAAGATCACCAATATCAAACCCAAGGAAAAAAAGAGTATCCAGCGTTTTATTTTCAACCCGGGGTAGAACCAACGCCATGCTTGTCGCATTATGCATTCTCCTCTTCCGCTACAAAATCTTCCTCAACTTCATTTTTATACAAATCCCGATGTTCCGTACCGACTTGCCAACCTTGCGCCGCTACATGTGCCGTCAACGTTTCGGCCACCCACACCGAACGATGCATGCCACCGGTGCAGCCGACACCGATCACTAGTTGCTGCTTGCCTTCCTGCTCATAGTGCGGAATCAAGAAATCGAGCAAGCCTTGCAAGTGCCCCATGAACTCTTGAGTCACCTCTTGTTCGGCGATATATTCCGCCACTTTCGGTACTCGTCCGGTAGCATGCCGATACTCTTCAATATAGTAGGGATTCGGCAAGAAACGCACATCGAACATAATATCCAAATCCAACGGCGTGCCGTACTTGAACCCGAACGAAACGAAGGAAATGGAGAAGCCGTCCACCGGCAAATTCACTGCAAATTCCTTTTGCAAAAACTCACGCAACGCCGACGGTTTCATGCTGCTCGTGTCCACCACATGACGAGCTTGGCGTTTCAAACCGGCCAACATCTCGCGCTCCTTGCGAATGCCCTGCAGCACTCTCTCCTGAGGTGCCAACGGATGTGCGCGACGAGTTTCCTTGTAGCGCCGGATCAACACCTCATTTTCCGCTTCGAGGAACATGATCTCATAGTCGATCTGTTGATCCCCCATTTGTTCCAGGGCTTCGGACAAGGCATCAAAAAATTCCCCGCCGCGAATATCCACGACCAATGCGACGTGATGCACCTTGGCCCCGCCGTCTCGACAGAGCTCGGCAAACTTCGGGATCAACACCGGCGGTAAATTGTCCACACAAAAATACCCCATATCTTCCAAAAACTGCAAGACCTGTGTCTTGCCGGCGCCCGACATACCGGTCACAATCAATAAACGCAATTCATTTCCCATTATTCTTCCTCCAGCACCCAGCGTGCCACCGTTTTCGCCACTCCATCCTCTTCATTGCTCGGCGCAATATAACCGGCCACCGCTTTCAATTCATCGATGGCATTGGCCACTGCCACCGGCCAACCGACCGACAGCAACATTCCCATATCATTTTGTGCATTGCCGAATGCCATGACTTGCTGCATGGTCAGTCCGTAACGCAAGACCAATTGCTCCACGCCCACACCTTTATTGATATGCGGTGCCACCATCTCCAGGAAATAGGGCGATGACTGAACAAAATTCACCTTGCCCTGCAAACGAGGAATGATCCACTTGCGTATTTCCTGAATGCGCTCCGGCGTCTCATTGAAAATAATCTTCGTCGGTGCGTGCTGCAGTTGGAAATATTCTTCTCCCAAGTCTTTCGCCTCTACACCGCAATGTTCTTCATAGTAACGAACCCGCTCATTGTGATGCGGCACATAGAGTTGATCATTGACATAGGCCTGCGTAAATGCACCGTATTCCTTGGCAGCGGCCAAAGCTTCCTGGGCAATATCCACCGGAATCGGTTGGTGGTATAGAATCTCCCCCGATTCACACTTGGCAATCAATGCGCCGGAGTACGCAATCAACGGCACATCTCCCAATTCCAACGATCTGGCGATGCGTCGAGCCGACGACCACATTCTGCCGGTAGCTATCACGATACGCACGCCTTGGGCCAAGGCTTTGCGCAGTACCTGACGTGTATATTCGGAAATCGTGTTGTCATTCCGCAACAAAGTTTCATCCAAATCAATCGCTAACATTCGTATATCTCTATTCACCTTCGCCCCTCCTTTTGTACCATTATATCATGAGATTTTTTACAAAATAATACATTCCATCCGGATGACGGAAATGGAAATTTTACTCCTCCCGGAATAAATCTCTTGATCCCTCGAAGCAAATTTCCTCTCACCAAACACTCCCGCAATCCCACTAAAATACGACCGATGACTATCCTTGGCAGATACTCCGGCGGATATGATTTTTCGCCCATTGCCGTATCGCCATACGGGGTGTTTTTTCTTCGCAAAAAAAACAAAGCGACCGTAGTCGCTTTGTCTGCAATCTTTAGAAATAGTAAGTGGCTTGGAGGCGATAATTGTTGTCCAACTTTTCGCCGTTCAAAGTCTTCGCACCGAATGCATAATATGCTTCCAAGAGCAAATTCTTCATCGGTACATACTTGGCACTCAGCATCCATACCTTCGCCCCGCCATGCGTGAAGGTATAGTTTTGAGTCTTGTCGATGATCGGCTTACCGTCTTTGCCGATGACCGGTTGAATCTTTGGCGTACCGTCCGCATTCATGACCGGCTTGCCGTCTTGGCCCAAGACCGGAGCCACACGCGGTTCGTATTGCTGATCCAGGATCATGTCATAATAGTAGCCCGGCAATTTACTACCCTGTTTGGAGAACTGAGCTTCCATATTCTTATAAATACCGGCCTTCAATACAGGTTGCAATTCCGCCGGAACCCATGCTTTTGTCTGGATACGGTTCTGCAAGCCTTTGACTTCCATCATCGGGTTCAAGTACGGTTTCAATACATCGTACTTGCTGCCGCCGAAATTGGAGCCGGCTTCCGTGTACATATAGTCCACTCCGATTTGGAAAGACTTCGGATAGAACGGATGCGCAATACCGAAAGAAACTCCTGCCATCCACATATGCGGTTTCTGATTGTTGACCATGTTGTACTTGTTATTCAAGATATAGTCGCCATGGATATTGACGAATTTATGCGGCCAAACCGAGAGACCCGCACCGATGACTTGCACCACTTCGCCGGTCTTGCCGGAGGGCTGCAAGAGAAAAGCTTTGGCGCTGATCTTGCGTTGCTTCTCATACGCCATTTCCAAGTAATAAGATTCCGGCTTGAAGTCCGAAGTCAAATCATGGCGATCTTTAATGCCGTACGCCCACAACATCGGACGAACAAAGTCCATTTGCAAGTTGTCGACGCGACCGTAAGCGGCAGTAAAATGAGCCCCTTCCGGTTTGCCGAATGTGAAAGCCAAACCGCTGAAAGTATCATCATAGAATACACCGGTCGTTCCCAACGATACCGGGAATCTTCCCAAGGTCAAGCTGGTGCCGTTGAACTTGTGATATGCAAAGAGCTGGCTCAGACGCAATTGATCCTGGATTTCATTGTAGTTGTGATCATAAATGGTATGACCATTCAAGCTGGCATTGCTTTCCAACATCGCCAGCACCATGGTGTCTTTGGACAAGTTGGCCATGGCACGCAGACGTATACGCGCTTCCATGCGGCTATCTTTGTCGCCGCCTTTGAACATATCCGCCTGTTGCGAAAATGCTGCCAAACGAGCATCTCCGCTGAATTTTACTCGGGAAACTTTTTCTTCCAAATTGGATACCCGCACTCCCAAGCTTTTGAGTTCGCCACCGAACTCTTTTTCCAAACGGTCCAATTCCGCCTTTTGGGCTGCGTCCATTTGATCTTCTTTGGTCATGGCACGAGCCACCATTTGCGCCATTTCATAGCGAGTGATATTACGTTCGCCATGGAAAGTTCCATCCGGATATCCGTCTACAATACCGGCAGCCGCCAAACCTGCTACCGCTTGATACGCCCAGTCTTGCGGTGTTACATCCGCAAAAGGATTTGCCGCATGGGCAGTTGTCATACCGGCAGACAATAACAAACCACCAATACCGATTTTCCAATTCATTTTCCATACCTCCGTCATTCTCAAAATTGTTAATTTTTCAAACATATTACAAATTTTGATTAAGTATTTCTCATTTATTGTACTCTGAGATTTTCCAAAAGTCAAGCTATTATTTTTATGAGACACTGTATTATTTAAGTTTTATTGATTTTCTTGGCGGAATTAGATGTAAAAATTTTAGAAGTTGGATTTTCTTTTGTTATAATGGAAACAGAAAAAACTTGTTCAAAAATCAAACAAAATGTTGAGTACTTTGCTTACTCTCTAGGAGGATTCATGAGATATTGGCTCAAAATTTGCGGCATACTTTGTATGCTTTTGTTACTGCTCGGCGGTTGCGGCAAAGATACCGCCACTCGCCCGCAAGAGGCCACACCGGAGACCAAACCGACGGAAGTCCGCGTCGGAGTTCTGCGACTCACCAGTTCGGCACCGATTTTCATCGGCATCGAAAAAGGTTTCTTTGCGGAGGAGAATATTCAAGTAAAACCGATGTTCTTTGATGCGGCCCAGCCTATCGCGGTAGCTACTGCGGCCGATGAGATCGACGTGGGCGCGACCGGGCTGACTGCCGGCTTGTACAATTTGGCCGCCGGTGGCAAGGCACCCTTGATCGTCGCCGACAAAGGACGGGAATCTGCCGATCATCCCGCCAGTTTTTTGGTCGTCAACAAGGCCGCCTATGATGCCGGTATCCATGACGTGCGAGCGCTCGTGGGTAAAAAAATCGGCAATACACAGGCCGGTTCCACTTATCAATATATGATGGGCAATATTTTGGAGCGCAACGGATTGGCTGTCGATAGCGTCCATTATGCCAATCTCGGCAAAATGAGTACCGTTATGGCGGCGTTGCAAAGTCAGCAGATCGATGCCGCCATCTTGAACGAGCCGCATGCATCCTTGATGGCCAATGCCGGCTATGTCGTTCCGTTACAAGCGGTCGGCTCGCACGAAAGCTACCAAGTCTCGGCGCTCTTCTATGCGCCGAAGTTTGCCGGCAATGAAGACTTGGCCATCCGCTTTATGCGCGCCTATATCAAATCCTGTCAGTACTATTACGACACGATCTTTGATGAAACGCGCGCGGATGATCCCATGGAGCGATTGCAAAAAGACCATCGTTTCAGCGATCTCATTGCCATTATCGGGAAGTACACCATGACACCGGACAAGGAAATCGTCCGCAGTCTGCCCTTCATCGATCGCAACGGCAAACCGGATACTTCGGATATCGCCAAACAAGTCCAATGGTATGCGGCACATGGTTTTATTCCGCAGCCACCGGCATTGGAAAAAATAGTCAATACCGCGTACTGGCAAAAAGCCTACGATTCTTTGGAAAAAGCAAATTAGAGGGGGAATTATAA
>JAEZZT010000051.1 GCA_023418435.1 Bacillota bacterium
ATATACGACATAGTCCGCTCCATAGGAGATCAATTCCTGTGCCAAATCCTCTACCCGGTCACCCAACAAAATGGCGACGACTTGTGCATCCAAAGTCGTCGCAATTTCGCGAGCTTTGCCGATGAGTTCCAAAGATACCGAGCGTACACGACCGGCAAAATGTTCTACTACTACCATTACATCACGGTTCATCACTCACGCCTCCTTGGAAGAACTTCCCATTTGTAAATACGCCCACAAATCTGCCACCGCTTCTTCTACATTCTCGACCTGCTGAATTTTTCCATGCTGGCGCAATTGCGGCGTGAATGTTCTACGAACTCTCGTCGGTGAACCTTGGATGCCAATACGTTCCGGCTCTATATCCAAATCATCGGCGCCCCACATTTCGATCTCGGCTTCCTTGGCTTGCAACAATCCTTTGATCGACGGATAGCGAGGTGTATTCAACGATTTTCCTACCGTCAATAAAAGGGGCAGAGCCACTTCCAACACTTCGTAGCCATCTTCATGCTCCCGAGTCGCCAACACTTGATTTTCCTGCCATTCCAAATGACTGACATTCGTGACTTGCGGTATATCGAGCATTTCGGCAATTTGCGAGCCGACTTGCGCCGTATCGCCATCTACGGCCTGCTTACCGCAGATGACGACATCAAACTCACCTTGTTTACGGATTCCTGCCGCCAGCGTATACGCCGTCGCCAACGTGTCCGCACCGCCGAAACGTCGGTCCGTCAGCAAAACGGCGCGGTCGGCTCCTTTGGCGATGCATTCTCGCAACATGGATTCCGCCTGAGGCGGCCCCATGGTCAACACCGTCACCATGCCGCCATACTGTTCCCGAAGCATCAAGGCCGCTTCCAGGGCATGGGCATCGAATGGGTTGAGAATATTTTTGACACCGCTGCGCTGCAGGCGATTGGTCTTCGGATCAATTTTCACCTGTGACGTATCCGGTACTTGCTTGACACATACTAATATTTTCATGAATGAACCTCCCTTTTTTGTTGCCAGCGAACATTTTCCGTTCCGAACAAGGCTTGCAATTCACTGGCCGTCCGCTCATTGAAAGTGAGATAATTCGTACGCAGCAAAGGAATTTTTTGACCGGTACGAGCGATATGCAAAGTCACGGGAACATCTCCGCGATGCTTATTCAACAATTCACCGAAAGCTTTCGTGACGGCTTGCGACTCGTGTTCGGCATCAATCACCAAATGCACCTCTTCCACTTCGTCCCATGCTCCGTCCCATTGTGCTGGCGCCGAATCCGGTGTACTTGGTACCTCTTTAACTTCCACCTGCCCGACCGGCTGTATGGGTTCAGGCACAGGCGCTTCCGCATTCGGCAAAACGATTTCTCCCGAGGCTACCAATTCCATCGGCAGCAATCGATTGACGATCAATTTGACCTGCTGCTCGGTAGCCTGCACTCTGCCTTCCACGACAAAAGCGGCATCCTCGGCAAGCAAGTTGCTGCTTTCTTCCCAAACCTTCGGAAATACGACACATTCCAATTCGCCGCCGAAATCTTCCATGGTGACAAAAGCCATCTGATCGCCTTTGCGAGTCAGCAACCGCCTCATATGGGTGATCGTCCCACCGATCCAGGCTTTCTTACCGTCATATTTTTCGCCGCCCTCCAGCAATTCATAAATGGGCGTCAATTTTTCCATGACTTTTTCATATGCATCCAGCGGATGACCGCTCACATAAAAGCCCAACACATCTTTTTCATGGGCCAATACCTCCGGTGCGGACCACGGCTCCAACGGAGCAAAGACCACATCGGGCGTTTCCAGCACCATGTCATCAAAAAGCCCGCCCTGCAAGGAACTTCCCGTTTTCCGTGCCATCGTTCCCACTCGCACGGCCTCTTCGACTGCTGCCGAAAGCTGAGCGCGATTGGGTTTCTCTTCACCCTCATACAAGGAGTCCAGCGCTCCTGCTTGAATCAGCGCTTCCAACGCCCTCTTATTCATATTGACATGCTGTGTCAGCTCCACCATGGAGCGGAATCCTTGCGGGTTTTCACCGGCAGCACGCTGCTCGTCCTGCAATTGATTGCGAGCGCGGATAATCTCTTCTGCCAAACCTTCTCCCACAGATTTTACAGCGGACAACCCGAACACGATTTCACCATTTTCCACGCAGAAATCCGTACCGCTGCGATTGATATCCGGAGCTTTGATGCGAATGCCATGCAAGCGACAATCCGCAATATAACGGGTTAATTTATCGGTACTTTCTTTATAACAGGACATCATGGCAGCCATGAATTCCGGCCGATAATGCGCCTTCAAGTACGCCGTCTGCCAAGCGATATAGCCATAGCACACGGAGTGGGATTTATTGAATCCATAGCCTGCAAAATAAACCATCAGGTCAAAGACATGGTTGGCTATCGACTCCGGCACGCCCTTGGCCGCCGCACCTTGCAAAAACGCATCCCGTTGTGCGAGCAAGACATCCTCTTTCTTCTTGCACATCGCTCGGCGCAACAAATCCGCTTCCCCTAAAGAAAAACCTGCCATCGTGGAAGCGATTTGCATGACTTGTTCCTGAT
>JAEZZT010000130.1 GCA_023418435.1 Bacillota bacterium
CTCATTGGCAGATCCGATGACAAGGATATCCCGGCCATCTCGATTCAAGCGCTCCGCCAACTCGTGCCAGTTCTCTAACGGCCACATTTTTCCTGCACCGCGCGTTCCCGGCGCAAAAATCAGAAACTCTTCTCCCACGCCTTCCTGTCTTAGCCGGCGACGTAATTCCTCTTTTTCCTTCGTTACATCGGGTAGCGGATATTCAACCTCATTCCCTGCATAGCCCAAGTAACGCACCACGTCCAAGAGACGCTCGGTAATATGCTCCTGCGCATGTTCACCGCGGATGGGGCGACTGATCCAGCCGCTTCCTTCGCGCGCTTCCCAATAGCCCAACTTGCGCTTGCCGCCGCTCAGCCAGGCCACCAAAGCGCTTTTGGCAATCATCTGCCAATCGATGACCAAGTCAAACTTCTCCGGACGCAAACGCGCCGCCAATTCTCGCCAATACTTCGGCCGGCGTATGTTGGCACGCTCGATCTCCACGACTTCATCAATCCACGGAGTCGACGGCAAAATAGATGCAAACTCTCGTTGCACCGCCCAAGTGATATGCGCCTGAGGATATAAAGTCCGCAACGCATTCAACGCCGGCAATGCGGCCAAAATATCGCCCAAAGAGCTCATCTTGATGACCAAGATCCGCTCCACTTGATTCATGCCCATTTTTTCTCCGCCAAAATCTGTCGCACAAAATCCTGCAAATTGCCGCCGGTGTAGAGATACCCTTCAATCCCCGCACGCTTGGCAGCTGCTACATCCCGCTCTCCATCACCGATCAAAATCGCGTCCTCACGGGCTACCTGATACTTCGACAGCGCTTGGATAATCATCCCCGGTCTGGGTTTGCGGCATACACAATCCACATCATATTCCGGCACGGCGGCCTTCACCAAGTGGGGACAATAAAAAAACTCCTCCACATGTCCTCCTTGCTTGGCAAATTCATCATTCATCCATGCATGCAAATTGCGCACATCTTCTTCCGTGTACATACCGCGGGCGACACCGCTCTGATTGGTCACCACGAAAACGAGGTACCCTTTTTGCGTCAGTTCCCCGATAATTTCTCCGACGCCTTCCACCCACTCGATTTCTTCAGGCTGATGGGCATATCCGACATCTTTATTCAAAACACCATCTCGATCAAAAAAAACGGCTCGTTTCAAATTTCACCGACTTCCTTTCCGTATTTGCTCACAGATATGCGTGGTGGAGTAGCCTTCCCGAAACGGAATCGTCACCGTCTCATCGGCAAACTCTCTGCCTACGATATCTTCTACGCGATAGTCTCCGCCCTTGACCAATACATCCGGCCGAACCATGCGGATCAACTCCCGCGGCGTATCCGTTTCAAACAAAACCACGGCATCCACACTGGCCAATCCGCTCAAGACCGCGGCTCGATCTGCCGCATGTTGGATGGGCCGACCCTCGCCCTTCAACCGCCGGACGGAATCGTCCGAATTGATACCGACGACCAGACGATTTCCCAAAGCGGAGGCCGCTGCCAAATATTCGACATGACCACGATGCAAAATATCGAAACAACCATTGGTAAATACAATTTTATCTCCGGCTTGTCGCCATTTTGCCAAGCATTCACTCAATTCTTCCTGCGTCAGCAAACTATCCGCATGCATGCCGGATTTAGCCAGTTCCGACAACGAAATCGGATACGTCCCCACCCGTTGCACGACGACTGCAGCCGCCTCATTGGCCAACTCCAAAGCGACCGCCGGGCTCAAGTCCAAGGCAACGGCTGCCGCAAGAACCGCCGCCACGGTATCGCCGGCACCGGAAACATCATACACTTCCTGGGCTTGTGCCGCACCATGCCAAGTCCGATCTTCCTCTCCGAACCAGGAGATTCCTTTCTCCGATCTCGTGACCGCAATGGCTTGCAAACTATATTTCGAGCGCAACTGTTGAACTGCCGCTTGAATATCGGCTTCTTCATTATTGACTTTGGTCGCCAATGCGTCCTGCAACTCTTTCAAATTCGGTGTCAGGACATCCGCCCCCTGGTAGCGTGTCCAGTCACTGACCTTGGGATCCACTACCACCGGAATACCGGCGTCTTTCGCTAGCGCAATCACTTGTTGACACAGAGAAAGACTGCACACTCCCTTGGCATAGTCCGAGATAATGATACCGGCCGCACCGCTCGCTATTTTCTTCTGCAACGAGGCACATAGTTCGGCTTCTTCGTCGGCCGAGATCTCCCGGATATCCTCATCATCGATGCGCAACATTTGCTGTCCGCCGGCCACTACTCTCGTCTTGGTGGTCGTACAGCGGGATTCGGTGGCCATCACACCGGAAGCATCGATGCCCATGGCACGCAAAAGCGTCAGCAACTCATCTCGCGCCGAATCCTTGCCCGTCAGCCCGAAAAGCGTCACTTCACAACCCAGACCATGCAAATTGGCAGCGACATTGGCCGCCCCACCGAGGCGAAACTCACGCCGCTGCACCACATGAACAGGTACCGGAGCCTCCGGTGAAATCTTCGCGGCGGCTCCGAATAAATATCCGTCCAGCATCACATCCCCAACGACTACAATGGGTAAGCCATGCATTTTCTGAAAATATGGATTCATGTTAGAACTCCCGACTCTACCATTTCGCACCAAATATGGCCGGCTAGAATATGCATTTCTTGAATTCTCGCCGTGGTGTGCGAAGGCACATGCAACACCTTGTCGGCCAATTCATCGAGCTGATTGGCTGACTCTCCCGTCATGCCGACAATGCGCAAACCCTTGGCTTTGGCAACTCGTGCCGCTGCCACCACATTGGCGCTATTGCCGCTCGTCGAGATGGCAACCAATAAATCGCCCGGTGCCCCCAAGGCCTCCACCTGACGCGCAAATATCGTTTCATAGCCGAAATCATTGGCAACAGCCGTCAAAATCGAAGTATCGGTCGTCAACGCAATTCCGGGAATCGCTTTTCTGTTCTTCTGAAAACGTCCGACCAGTTCCGCCGCCAGATGCTGGGCATCGGAAGCACTGCCGCCATTTCCGCAGAACAATATTTTATGCCCCTTTTGCAAAGTCTCCTGCCACAACTCGCCGATCTCCTGCAATAAATCGGCCTGTGCCAGAAAAGCCTGCAAGGTTGCTTCGTGTTCTTTCAAACTTCTTTGTACTATCATCATCACTCACTCGGCAAAGTCTCTTGCAAAAATCGCAGCGCATTGCGAGCAAAAATGCGCTCAATATTATCATCCGAAAATCCTTCCTTGGACAACGCATGCCATAATTTATCCATCTCACCGGCATCATGAATTTCCAAGTAAGGTTGAATACCGTCAAAATCCGTCCCCAAAGCCACCGTTTCGATACCCGCCAAATTACTGATATAGCGAGCATGCTTCGCCAACTCCGCCGCTTTGGATACCAACAAGGGCTCGCGAATCTCTTTGGCGGGAGCTTCCATCTCGCCGATCGCGATGCGATGGTAATCCTCTTCCGACATCTCTTGCGTAAGCAATCTCGGATTGTCGATCTCCGTCAATGATGTAATCGGCTCCGAGCCCACAAAATTCCGCGAGAAATTCAGACCGATCAGCCCGCCCTTCTCACCGAAAAGTCGCAACAACTCATCCGGCAAATTGCGGGGATGATTGCAAACGGCACGTGCATTGGAATGCGACGCCATCACCGGTTTCTGACAGCGTTGCAATAGCTCCCAAGTCCCCCGATCATTGAGATGACTGGTGTCGACGATCATGCCATGTTCCTGCATCCACTCGACAAATTCCCAACCCCTCTCCGTGAGACCTTTATCTTCGCCTTCCATGCCATTCGGCCATGCCAATTCATTGGGATAATTCCAAGTCAAGGTAATCAACCGCACGCCATCCTCGTATCCCTGCGCCAATTTTTCCATACTGCCGCCATACACACCGCCCTCTTCCAAGGACAGCAACGCCGCAATTTTCCCTTCTTCCCGGCATCGTTCAATATCCCGGTACGAACGCACTTGGCGTATCACATCCGTATATCTTTCCATCTGCTCCAGAAAAACACGCTTCATATCTTCATAACGCGCATACATATCCGGATGCTCTTCCATATCGACGAAAATCGCAAAATCCTGCAGCAAGTACTTTGATTTCTGTAGCTTTTGCAAATCGATATTCCAGCAATTTCGGCCCAAATCACCGCCGGCCGGAACATCCAGCAATTTCATCAATGTGTCACAATGCAAATCAACGATCATGATTTCTTCTCCTTTTTCTCTTGATCCATCAAACGCTGCAACTCTTCCATGAAGTTGTGAAGATCCGTAAAACGTCGATAGACCGAAGCAAAACGCACATATGCTACTTGATCCACATCTTTCAGTTTGTTCAATACCAATGCGCCCAATTCATCGGATTTGACATCTTGTTGAAGGCGATTGCGCAACTCCCTCTCCACCTCTTGAACCAATTCTTCCAAACGTTCCACCGGAACATTTCGTTTATCACAAGAACGCATCAAGCCGCGCAACAATTTATTGGCATCGAACATTTCCCTATGTCCGTCTTTTTTGACCACCATGAGCGGCGCCTCTTCCACCAATTCATAAGTAGTAAACCGCCGTGCACAGGAAAGGCATTCTCTTCTTCTACGAATGGCGTTTCCATCATCGGTGACCCGTGAGTCGGTTACCTTGGTATCGGGATGTTGGCAAAAAGGGCATTTCATGATATGACCTCCTCTGGAGACGATTTTCTTTTAATTATAGCATGAATATTTTATGCAAATAAACTCCCTGCATTTCCGAAGCGCCCCTATGGACGGCAATTCTGCATCTCGGCAAGCGACATTAAGGGGGTGACTCCGCGAGCTGCTATGAAGAACAAGGAGGGCAATAGAAAACCGCCTCCCGTCCGGGTGGCGGTTATTCTTCATCAATATACGGTTTTAAGCATTCCGGTATTCTGCACTTTCTCCAATCGTCGACGAAGTATATATCTTTCAAGAATTGCGCAACCTCTTTATCCTCGTTTACCCCGGGCTCAAGTATAGCCTCTATCAAGCACAACGGCATGTTACTATAGGGATTAAAGCTACATTCGCTTACTATGTTGTCGTATGCCATTTTATCAATCCTTCCCTTTGATACTTTTCTAGGGCCCTTAAAATCGCTTCCTCGGTATCAGTATAATACAAAAGTTTATATTTTTCAACATGACCATCAAATATTTCTAATTTTTCATTTTTTATCACTTGATATTCGTACAATTTTCCGGATTTCGTAACCACATACCCTTTCACATATCCATTTCGCGCCAGAGATATAAAGTCCGAACCGGTGGGCGGATTGTCATTCGGATGTGTATGCAGTTGTACTATTTCTCTCTTGAATCGCCGAATCGCATCTTTCATCTCCTGCGTATAAAGAGCACCTGTCTCCGGAAACTGTTTGAGGCTTGCCAATAGTTTTCCTGTATCTTTATGAATCAAATACAAACTTTCTGTGTTTTTCCCGTCATTGGCAAAGAGTCCTTCCCTCTCCCGTCCGGGTGGCGGTTATTCTTCATCAACATATGGCTTCAATCGTTCCGGTATTTTGCACTTTCTCCAGTCGTCGACAAAATAAACGTCTTCTACAAATTGCCTCACTTCTGGATCCCTTCGAGACTCTTCACGATTAATCTCTTGCACTAATCGAAGAGGCATTGATCTAAATGGATTTAGTGATCTTTCTGTAATTATTCTGCGGGTGACCATTTAAGTAAGCCCTCCTTTTCGTATTTCTTCAAAACATTCTTTATTGACTGCTCTTTATTATTATCCTGCAATCTCCCCTCAGTGTAGCGGTTATTCTTCATCAATATACGGTTTTAAGCATTCCGGTATTTTACACTTTCTCCAGTCGTCGACGTAATAAACGTCATCTAAAAACTGTTGTACCTCGGGATCATCATGAATCTCTTTTTTATCGAAAGCTTCTAACATAGAAAGTGGCATAGTATAAAACGGATTGAAAGAACATTCGCTTATTTGTTCAATTCTTTCCATCGGATTAAAACCTCCTCCTCAAATTGCTGCAATGTCATCCGTATCGCATTTTCTTCATTATTATACTGCAATATTCCTCTCAGTGTGGCGCTTACTCTTGTTCTCCACTAACAAACTTGTCAAAATCATATCCTCGTCCCTCTAAATCATTACGGATCATGTCGATAGCGTATTCATACCCCGCACACTCTCCCTGTATGAACTCATTAAACGTTCCACTTGCCTTTGCCTCAGCTTCCGTTTCGTCTTTGCGCAACTTAATGTGCCGAACAACCTCCCGGAGCGTTTCCTGTGTCCAGATCCAATCACGGTTAACTAACATTTACTTTTCCTCCTTTCGCCTCAATTTCTCCAAAGCCTTCACTATTGTACCTTCCACACGAATATCCACTCGGTAGGAATGTGGATATCTGTACGTTTCAAAAGCGGTATATTATATGCCCCTTCTCCTCGGTATCTACCGTGGTGTAAGTTCAGATTTC
>JAEZZT010000063.1 GCA_023418435.1 Bacillota bacterium
GTCTGGTACCGGTCTTTATCTTCCAAACGTGCATGGATATATGGCGGCAACGGCATCTCACCGATTTTCTCTACAATGGCATCAAAATCCCCCGCAGAGGAAAATCGCAAAATACGTCCACCGAAATCCGTTTTTTCTTCCACTTGCGCTCGCAAGTTTTCGGCAAAAATGATTTCCGTCCCCGGCAATGCTTTTTTGCCCGGTTTGACCAACACTTCCCAGCGATCTTCCCCCAAGGGGTGCAGCAGCAAAACTTCTACTTTGCCGCCGGTGGGACGGTGCCCGTACAAACGAGCCGGAATGACCCGCGTGTTGTTAAATACCCACACATCGCCCGCACGCACCTCATTCAACAAATCGCGAAATTGGGCATGCCGGATCTCGCCGTCGTGTTTCCCCAGCATCAACAACCGCGAACTGTCGCGCGGTTCCACGGGAACTTGCGCAATTAATTCGGGTGGCAATTCATAATTAAAATCTTCTTCCTTCATCTAATACGCCTTTTCTATTTTTACGCCTTGATAAAAATGTTTCAGAATCTCCTGATAATACTTGGCATCATTGGGATGCTTCTGCGCCATAATCTGGGCGCCCCATTGCGACAGACCGACGCCATGGCCGAAACCGTAGCCATACACTTCGATCTCCCCCTTGCGTTTGCCGCCGCGAATGTCGAAAAGACGGCTGCGCAGTTCCAAGATATACTGAATCGATTCACCGCTGATCGTCAAATTGCGTTGACTACCTTGGATTTCCATGTGCAACACTCGACCGGATTTACCACGGTCGGATGATTTCATCGGTGCTTTCTTCAAGGCCGACAATTTGATTTTTTTGATTTTGCCGACTCCTTTGCCGGCGGCATTCAATTTGCTTTCCAACTCGCGCATCGTCAGGCGCACCACCCACTCCTGGGCGGTATAATCATTCGTCGGCTCCGGCACGGCACGCAAGTAGGGAACATAATTGCTCCAGACGTTTTCGCTGTCTTCCGTATAGCCGCCGCTGCTGGCACAAAATACGGCATCGATCGGGCGTCCCTGATAAGTAATGATTTCGCCGGCCGTATCATTGACCGCTTCATTCGTCTGTGGCGTTTCCGCACTGAAGCCGCCATACACTTGCGAGGTAATCGTATCGACCACGTCGAACCCCTGTGCGCCGTAGCCGCCTCGATGAGCCAATGCATACGTGCGGGCCGCCACCGCTTGTGCCCGCAGTGCATTGGCTTGCCACTGCGGCGGCGCTTCCTTGGGAACGACCCCGTACAGGTACTCTTCAATCGGCACTTCGTTGATTACGGTCATTCCATCCGCTCCCACGGTAGGAATCACCTTCATGACGCCGCGATAATCCGTGCCGTTATAAGATACGATTCCCAATTTATTTGATTTGACGTATACTGTATCGCCCAAACGTTCTCCATTGACCAAGATACGGCTTCCCGAGATCGTCAATCTGACCTTGGTACCGGCGCTGAAACTTTTCCATTTGCGATTTCCGTCATAGACGGTGAAATCTCCTCTAGCCGCCAAAGTAACGACACCTTCCGCACGAGCCAAACCGACACGAATCAAGGGCTGATCCGTTTTTCTCTCCACCACTTTCAAAGAGTCTTTGATCTCTTCCGTCGGAACCAAGGTACGACTGGAGTTGGCAGAGGATTTTTTCTCCACATAGATTTTGCGTGGCTTTGCCTGCTCTATTTTGTAACTCACATGCCGATGCTTGGTGACATGCCGTTCCGTTTGGACCTCATGCTTTTCTCGCAATCCTTTGACCGGATGCGCTTCCGCTACATTTCCCATTTGCCAACACCACAAGGAGACCAAGGCTAAAATTGCTATACGTTGTACTTTCATCATTTCACCGCCGAAATAAAAATTGCATGACTATTGTCAATACGATAGAAACAACTATGGATGACATCAAGGGAAAATAAAATGTCGTATTTCCCTTCGTCCAATGAAAATCACCCGGTAGTCTTCCCAGCGGAAACCATCCTCCACCGAAATGAAGTACGAGCCCCGCCAATATCAGACAAATTCCCACCCCAATTAATAATTTGGCCATCATTCCTCCAACAAGGTTCCTTGCACCGGTTGAGGTGGCGCCATCCCCAAATGGGAGTAGGCCGCTGCCGTAGCCACCCGACCTCGCGGTGTGCGATTGAGAAAACCATGTTGCATCAAGTATGGCTCATACACATCCTCAATCGTGGAAGTTTCCTCGCTCACCGCAGCCGCAATCGTATCGATTCCTACCGGCCCGCCGCCGAACTGGGTAATAATTGCCTGCAATACTTTTCTATCGATAGCATCAAGCCCACAGCGATCCACTTCCATGGCACTCAATGCTTCGTCAGCAATCTCCGCCGTGATCACTCCGTCGCCTTTGACTTGCGCAAAATCCCTCACCCGTTTCAACAAGCGATTGGCAATACGCGGTGTACCGCGCGAGCGCTTGGCAATTTCATGCGCACCTTGCTCGGCAATGGGGATCTCCAACAATTGAGCCGCCCTCGTGACGATCTCCTCGATCTCCGGGACTCGGTAATACTCCAAGCGATGAATCACACCGAAACGGTCTCGTAAGGGAGCTGCCAAAGCACCTGCTCTCGTGGTGGCCCCTACCAAGGTAAATCTCGGCAAATCAATGCGCACGGATTTGGCCCCGGGCCCTTTACCGATGAGGATATCCAAAGCAAAATCCTCCAAAGCCGGATACAAAATTTCCTCCACACTGCGCGAAAGTCGATGGATTTCATCGATAAAAAGCACATCGCCTTCCTCCAAATTCGTCAGCAGCGCAGCCAAATCCCCCGGCCGCTCGATCGCCGGACCGCTGGTAATGCGCAACGGCACCTCCATCTCATTGGCGATTATCGCTGCCAACGTCGTCTTGCCCAAACCGGGAGGACCATACAATAGAACATGGTCCAAGGCTTCCCCTCTGCGTTTGGCGGCTTCGATAAATACCGACAAATTGGTCTTTAGCGTTTCCTGGCCAATATACTCCGTCAATGATTTCGGGCGCAGGCTGCTTTGCCAGCGATCCTGCGGCAACTCTTCACGACCGATAATCCGTTCCTCATGCTCAATCATGCGTTTCTCCCTTTACCCAAAGCATTCAAAACTGCTCTCAACAAAGTCTCCGTCTGCGGATATTCGCCTTGCAGACGCAACGCCACCGGTCTGACTTCCTGCTCCGTATATCCCAAACCCGTCAAGGCGCGGATCGTCTCCGCCACCGCTCCCGTTTCCAATGCGCCTTGCGGAATCTCGAACTCCTCCTCTTCGTCCAAAGGAGTGCCGGGCACTTTGTCCTTCAGTTCCAACAACAAACGCTCCGCCGACTTCTTGCCGATTCCCGGCAACTTCATCAAGACCGCCTTATTCTTCATGCGAATCGCTTCATAAAAAAGTGCCGGCCTCGTCGAGGCGACAATACCGCAGGCTACCTTCGGACCGATTCCCGACACGTTCAAGAGCAACATATACATCTCATACTCTTCTTCTGTATAAAATCCGTACAACGACCAACCGTCTTCTCTGACATGCAAGTGCGTATGCAAGAGAACACTGTCTCCCAAGTTGATCATTTCCCGCGTAGTCAAAGGAATCGTCACTCGATATCCGATCCCCTGTACATCAACGATACAAGAGTCCAAATCCAAACGAGTTACCTTTCCTTGCACATATCCAATCATCTTATACTCCGTTCTGTCTTTCTCTCAGCAATGTACAAATCGCCACCGCCAAAGCATCGGCCGCATCATCCGGACGAATCTTTTCACGAATCCCCAACAACCGCATCGTCATCTGAATCATCTGATGCTTGGTCGCCCGTCCGTAGCCGACCACTCCTTGTTTTACCTGCAACGGCGTATACTCCGCGATACGCACGCCGGCCAAGCGAGCGGCCAGCAAAATAACGCCACGTGCCTGACTCACCGTCATCGCAGTCGTTACATTGCGATTGAAAAATAATTCTTCCACGCCCATAATATCCGGCTGAAACTCTTCAATGATCTGTACCAAATCATGGTAAATAATTTCTAATCTCGCCGGCATCTCCAAATCTGCAGGAGTGGTAATCACACCATAACGCAATACTTGCAAGTGTGAGCCTTGTTTTTCCACGATACCGAAACCGCAAATCGCAGTTCCCGGATCTATTCCCAATACACGCATAATGTCCCACCTTCATTAAACTTCATTATAGCATATTCCCCTGAAAATTGATGTGGAATCACTATTCTTTATTCCATCTCTAAGCTTCCAATGACATTGTCAGAAAAACGGGAGCTGAGTATAATAAAACCAAAGAAAGGATGTGATGAAATGGAATGTACTCTATACCATGTCGAAGCGCAAGTCGCCTATATCACACTCAATGATCCGCAACGTCTGAATCCCCTCAACGAACATATGGCCGGGGAGATTTCCGCTCATATCGCAAACGCCAATCACGATCCTCGGGTGCGCTTGATCGTTCTTCAAGGTGCCGGACGAGCCTTCTCCGCCGGCGGAGATATACGTTTCTTCCACAATTGTATCCAAAACGTTGAATATGACCACCTCGATCGCATGCTCCGTACCGTGCAAGAGTTGATCTTGGCCATTCGCTACTCGCCGAAATTAGTCATTGCAGCGGTTCATGGTCACGCCTCCGGTGGCGGTGCCAATGTGGCTCTCGCCTGCGACTATCGAATTTGCGACGAAAGTGCGTGCTTCACCCAGTCATTTACCAAAATCGGTTTGGCGCCGGATGCGGCCGGTCTATATTTTTTGAGTCGCATGATATCTCCGTCCCAAGCATTTGCGATTTGTACGGATGCACGGCCAATCTCCGCTGAAGATGCCTTGG
The DNA here is from genome assembly GCA_023418435.1 of Bacillota bacterium. GTDB lineage: Bacteria > Bacillota > Negativicutes > Veillonellales > Negativicoccaceae > JAEZZT01. The sequence continues at coordinate 4,870 of JAEZZT010000063.1, forward strand.
CACTCGGTGTGGCCAACCAAGTGGTCAGTGCAGGAAAACTGAAGGAATCGGTCGAACAATTTTGTGCGCAGCTTCTGCAAGCCCCATTGGAAAGCTATACGCTGGCCAAACAAATGATCAACGAGGATATGTACGGAGATCTGAAAGATTATCTCTTCAATATAGAAACTCCTGCTTTGCAGCAATCATTCCGCTCAGCTGATTTTGCCGAAGGCGTACGGGCATTTCTGGAAAAAAGAAAGCCCGATTTTGCCGCCGCCCATACTCCGGAATAAAGCATGAGCCGGCGAAAAACCGCATAGAAAGCTCC
>JAEZZT010000122.1 GCA_023418435.1 Bacillota bacterium
AGATTGCTCGGCAATGGCTCTGACAGTAGCCGCTTTGAAGCCGTGTTCTCGAATTAGTTTGGCCGTTTCACGGATCATCCGATCGCGAACGCGCTCACCTTTACCGGTCAGTTTGCGATCCATGATATCACTCCTTTTGTTTCGATATTTTTGTAATGTGATTTTGTTTACATTCTAACAAGCTGAAAAAGGAATTGCAAGTGAGAATTGCAAAAAATATAAATAATTACTCAATAATAAACGCAGTTTTTAATAAAATTTACATAGCTTACGGTAAAACAAACGTTTTTTGATTAAATTCAGTAGTTTTTAGCCCAATCAGTTGGTCGCCAATATATTTAATGGGCGAATTTCTCCCTACGAAGGAGTCATTATTAATACCTTTAAAGAATAAACATAGATTTTATTCTTCTATGATTAAAAACATATCAAGAAATTCAACTAAATTTAACAGAATACATTCTTAATGTTTTGATTGTCGAAATATCATGGCTCATGTATGATAAGAGTAGAATATACAGGAGGAGGTTCCATGATGAAAAAAGTAGAAACAAAATTAGCACCTGCTGCTATCGGACCATATGTTCAGGCAATAGTTGCGGGAAAAACTTGCTATGTATCCGGCCAACTGGGCATTGAAATGCCGGGAGGAGATCTGGCACAAACGGATACGGCACAATTGCGCCAAGCTTTGAAAAATGCGGAAGCCATTTTGAAAGCGGCCGGTTTTACTAAAGAGAATATTGTTAAAGTAACTCTCTATATTGAAAATATGGAACGTTTTCCGGCACTGAATACCGTGTATGCCAAGTTTTTCGGTGCACATCGTCCGGCGCGTTCTTGTATCGCTGTCGCCGCATTGCCTAAGGGAGCGTCCGTAGAAGTAGATGTGATTGCGAGCCAGGAGGCGTGATGTCGAAGAAAATTGCTGTATATTGTGCCTCTCGTATGGGCAACGATGCTTGCTACCAGGCCGCTGCGGAAACCTTGGGAACGATTATCGGAGCCAAGGGGTATACGCTCGTTTTTGGCGGCGGTAAGATCGGTTTGATGGGCGTCGTTGCCAATGCAGTAATGGCCGCCGGCGGAAAAACTCATGGCGTCATGCCGCAGTTCCTCGTCGACAAAGAGCAGGCGCATGATGGTTTGGATGAATTGGAAATCGTTTCCACTATGCATGAACGGAAAGCTCGTATGATTGCGCAGAGTGATCATTTTGTAGCCTTACCCGGCGGGGTAGGAACTTTTGAAGAGATCTTCGAAGTTTTATCCTGGAGACATCTGGGTTTAATTACAGGCAGTATTGCGTTGCTGAATGTCAAGGGTTGCTATGACGGTGCCGCCCGTTTGTTTCAAGACACGTTGGCCGCCGGCTTTCTGCCGGCAGATGAAGCGGATATACTTCATGTTTGCAATAGTGCAGAAGAAATTTCCGAGCTCTGGAAATGATTGTTCGGTACATGGTGAACGATTTAGAAAATAAATAGAAAAATACTTCGTTTTTTTGTTGACTTTTGAATAATCAATCGATACAATAATTATATCATTGAATGAGTGCGAAGGAGGCAGACCGGTGATAAAAATATTAGGCAAATATATCGCCGGTTTTTGTTTGTAGCACGGAAAGAAGGAGTTTATGTTAGAAAAATTGTTTGCTTTGAAAGAGCGGCAGACGGACGTCAAGACGGAAGTCATGGCAGGTTTAACCACCTTTATTACCATGGCGTACATATTGTTTGTTGCGCCTAGTGTCATGGGGGCAGCCGGCATGGATAAAAACGCCGTGTTGATTGCTACTTGTGTAGCGTCCGGATTGGTCACCATCATGATGGGCTTGTTCGTCAACTACCCGATTTGTCTGGCGCCGGGAGTGGGATTGATTGCGTTCTACGCATTCACCGTGGTTTTGGGGATGCAGATTCCTTGGCAAACGGCTTTGGGGGCTGTATTTATTTCCGGTTTGGTATTTATGTTACTGACAGTCACTCATGTCCGGCAGATGATTATCGAAGGCATCCCGAACTCTTTGAAAGCGGCAATCACCGTGGGGATCGGTTTGTTTATTACCATCATCGGGCTCAAGATGAGCGGGTTGATGACGGTCATGCTTTCCCTGTCGCCGTCCGCACTGGCGGATGTGGTGGTAGCGGGCGGACATTATGCCGCTTCTACGAATGACACACTCTTCACTTTGGGTGCGTTGGATGATCCCAGACATTTGGTGACATTGTTCGGGTTATTCTTTACGGCATTGTTGATGGGACGGAAGATCAATGGTTCCATTTTGATCGGTATTTTGGCGACGACAGTCCTTGCATATGCGTTGGGTGTTGCTCAATTGCCGGCTAATTTCTCGCCTTTTGTTTGGCCGGATTTCAGTAATAATGCGTTCTTCCAGTTGGATATCATGGGCGCGGTCCATATGGGCTTGATTACCATTATTTTTACATTTACTTTCGTGGAATTGTTTGACTCGATGGGGACGATGATCGGTACGGCGACAAAGGCCGGTTTGGTGGACCCGGAGTCCGGACGGTTCCCGGGCATGGGCAGAGCTTTGTTCGTAGATGCCGCCGGAGTATCCTTCGGTTCTATGTTGGGGGCCTCGACCGTGACGGCATTTGTTGAATCGGCGGCCGGTGTCGGCGCAGGCGGACGTACCGGCTTGACGGCGGTAACATGCGGTGTGCTGTTCCTCTTGTCGCTTTTCTTGGCACCCGTGATGCTGTTGATTCCGGATGTAGCGACCAGCCAAGCGCTGATTTTGGTCGGTGCATTGATGTTGGATGGCGTGCGTCGTATTGATTTTTCGGATTTTACGGAAGTATTCCCGGCGTTTTTGACGATCGTCTTGATGCCGTTTACGTACTCCATTGCCAATGGTATTTCAGCCGGACTCGTGGCATATCCCTTGATGAAATTGGCAACAGGTAAGGCTAAGGAAGTTCATCCTGTCGTCTATGTATTGGCAGTATTGATTATTGCCAGATACGTTTTCTTGAGTGAATAAGGAGGCAGTATGCGAGTAGCAGTGGTAATGGGCAGCGATTCCGATTGGCCGGTAATGAAAGCAGCGGTCGATCTCTTGCGAGATTTCGGCGTGGAACATGCAGTGACGATTGCTTCGGCACATCGGACGCCGGAGAAGTTGGCGCGTTTCGTGCAAGCCGAAGAAGCCGCAGGGACGTCGGTATTTATTGCCGGGGCAGGTGCTGCCGCTCATTTACCTGGTGTGGTAGCGAGTTTGACTGCCAAGCCGGTAATCGGGGTACCATTGGCCGCAAGCCTTGGCGGTTTGGATGCATTATTGGCCATTGTGCAAATGCCGAGCGGAATGCCGGTCGCTACGGTGGCGATAGGCGGTGCTAAAAATGCAGGTCTGTTGGCAGTTCAAATAGGTGCTGTCAGTGATCCTGAACTAGCGACGAAAGTACGAGATTTTCGTGCTGAACAGGCTCGTAAAGTGGAAGCGAAAGACGCTGCCCTTTTACAGGAAATAGGAGAATAAAGGGGGCGGGAAACCGCCCTTTTATATACAAATTTTGAAGTGAGAAAGGAGACTTATCATGGAAATGTGGTATGAAGGCAAAGCAAAACAGGTGTTTTTGACGGATGTTGAGGATGAAGTGGTGGTGCGCTATAAAGACGATGCAACTGCTTTCAATGGGGCTAAAAAAGGTACTATTGCCGATAAAGGCGTATTGAATAATCGAATTACCTCTTTCTTTTTTGAACTGTTGGCCAAACATCATATCCCGACCCATTTTATAGAACGATTGAATGACCGGGAGCAACGCGTCAAGAAATTGCAAATCATTCCTTTGGAGGTCATTGTGCGCAATCGCTGTGCCGGATCCATGGCGAAACGTTACGGCCGGGAAGAAGGCGAAGTATTGGCCATGCCGACCTTGGAGTTTTGCTTGAAAGATGATGCCTTGGATGATCCGATGATCAATGAATACCATATCCAAGCGCTGCAGATTGCAACCCGAGAAGAAATTGATCGCATTGCCGAGTTGGCATTTCAAATCAATGATGTTCTGAAGGCATTCTTGGCAGAGAAAAAAGTCATCTTGGTGGACTTCAAATTGGAGTTCGGCAAAGATATGCAGGGCCAAATCCTCTTGGGGGATGAGATTTCTCCGGATACATGCCGATTCTGGGATGCGGATACTTTGGAAAAACTGGACAAGGATCGTTTCCGTCGTGACTTGGGAAATGTAGAAGAAGCGTATCATGAAATGTTGCGTCGTTTGACAGGTGCGGATATCTAATGGCATATGATTCGATTTGGGATCGTCTGCGTGAAGAATGCGGTGTATTCGGCATTTATGATCGCCAGGCATCCATTCCTCTTTCCGTTTATTACGGCTTGTTTGCCTTACAGCATCGGGGGCAGGAAAGTGCCGGCGTGACCTTGACGGATGGTCAGACCATGGAGACTTTCACCGGCATGGGCTTGGTGACGGAGGTATTTCGTCATGTCAAAGACCGCCCGGCGCATATCGGTATCGGGCATGTGCGGTATTCGACGACCGGCGGAAGTCTTTCCTGCAATATCCAGCCTCTCCAAGCCGAAACGGCTCATGGTTCTTTGGCGATTGCTCATAACGGAAATTTGGTCAATACGGCGAAATTGCGTACGGAATTGATTCAAGCCGGTGCGACTTTCAGTACTACGATGGATACGGAAGTCATCATCAAACTCATCGCGCGCGGACAGAAAGACTCCGTCAGTGACAATATCCGTGAAGCATTGCGATTGATCGACGGTGCATATTGCTTGGTGGTGGCCACGAAAGATGCATTGTACGGTGTGAGAGATCCGCAAGGGTATCGGCCGCTCTGTTTGGGTAGGACCTCGAGTGGCTGGG
>JAEZZT010000038.1 GCA_023418435.1 Bacillota bacterium
CCGTCCCACTTCCATACGGTTGGGAAGACCTCGATAGTCATACACTCGCTCGGGCGTCACGACTCGCAACGTAAATCCGTCCTCTTCCCGTGCGATGCAGCACTCTACATCCGCCGTGCCGTCTTTCTGCCAACGCAAACCATGTCGCAACATAATTTGTGCCACCATGGAATGAAAAGAGACGGGGCCTTGCCAATGATAGGTTTGATTTACTCTTCCGAGCGTTTCTTGCTGCAATTTTTACAATACCCGTAAAATTTCAACATATGATCAACTACTTGGAAACCGTCTTCCTTTTCAATGGCTTCTTCCAAAGGTTCCAACATATCATATTGAAACTCGCGAATCGCTCCGCATCCCAAACAGATTAAATGATGATGGAAATGCGGCATCGTATGATCATACAACTCATATCTCGCCCGGCCATCACCGAAATCCAACTTTTTCAACAAATCCAATTCAACGAACAAATCCAAGGTCCGATACACGGTCGCCAAACCGATATCCGGTTGCAACCCCTTGACCTCTTTGTACACATCTTCAGCGCTCATATGGTTTTCTTCACTATCCACAAAAACACGGAGTATATCTTGACGCTGATTCGTAAATTTATACTTATGCTCTTTGATGCGCTCTTTCAATGTGTTCATAATATTGTTCTGTTTCATGGTAATCTCCTTATATTTTTGCTAAATCCCTATATTTATTGTAGTACCACAAATGACGTCCACAAACTTTCAATACGGATAATACAGGCACTGCCAGCATCATACCGAAAACACCAAGTGTTGCACTGCCGATCAACACTCCGGCAATGATAGTAACCGGATGAATATTGATGACATTTCCCATCAAATTCGGCATCAACAAATGACCTTCAAACTGTTGGACGACGATATAGAAAATCAAAACTTTGACTGCCAACGAGAAACTCACCGTTGCCCCCAAAAGCACTGCCGGAATTGCCCCGATGATTGGCCCTACGATAGGAACCAATTCTACAATTCCTGCCAAGAGAGCAATCACCAAAGGATAGGGAACACCGAAGAACCACATGCCGAGGAAGACAAGTATGGCAATGAGACAGCACATCAACAACTGGCCTTTAACATAAGCGCTCAAAGTAAAGTCCATTTCTTCGATGACCTTGGTCAAATGAGCTTGATAGCGCACCGGAAATAGTCCGACAAAGACGCGCTTGAACTTGCCGCCCGACTTCAACATATAGAAAGAAATAATCGGCACAACGATTAATTCCACCAAAGTACTGGTAAACTGTAACACTGCAAAGACACCGGTTTTCGCAATTTCCACCAAGTAATTACCTGTTTTAATAGCCAAGTCCTTAATCATTACCTGTACATCGGCAGGAATCCATTCCATCCATTGATTTTGCAAACTGCCGGCCACTGCAATGGCTTGATCCGTCATCTGCGGCACTTGGGCCAAGAACAACTGGAATTCGGTAAGGAACGGCACCATGATCCGATTGACAATCAAGACCATGACCAGGATAAACACCAAAAACGCAATGATAATGGCAAGATCGACCGGGAACCATTTCCAGCCCAAACGCCCCACGCCTCGCATAATTCCATTGACCAACGGCCGCAATAACAGCGTCAGGAAGAGTGCCAAGACAAAGGGGACCACCAACCATGGCACATAGTACACCACCAAACACAAAAACAACGCCACGGCTATACGCAGCCAAAATTGAGCATCTCTTACCATATCGTACCTCCTAAAAACGGGTTCCACTGCTTTTCCTCGCCAATCGTCGTCGAGGGTCCGTGTCCGGACAACACAATCGTCTCCTCCGGCAGTGGCAACAACTCTTCCCGAATACCTTGCAACAATACTTCCATCGAACCGCCGGGAAAATCGGTACGACCTACCGAGCCGTTAAACAATGCATCTCCGGAGAAAACGATATCATAATCCTTGGCATACAGGCTGATGCTGCCCGGAGTATGTCCCGGCGTATGCAACACTTCCAAGGTAATGTCGTCCAAAGATACTTTCTCGCCCGGCTTTAAATAGAAATCCGCCGGCTCACAAACAATCTTTTCCGCTTGGTATGCAGAAAGATTGAGCGCCGGATTGGTCAAATATTCGGCATCCTCTTCATGCATATACACGGGTACTTCGGGAAACTTTTCACGCAAACCGTTCAAAGCGCCGATATGATCCGCATGACCATGCGTCAGAACGATTTTCTGCAAGCTCAAGCCATACTTATCCAAGGCTTTGATCAAAACGTCGGCCTCTGCCGCCGGGTCAATGATCATCGCCCGGTTCGTCTCTTCATCGAAAACCAAGTAGGCATTGGTTGCCAGCGCCCCCAATACAAATGGAATGATCTTCATGTCTCACCTCAAAACACTTTACGACTATCTACCAACATCGTCACCGGTCCCCAATTGACCATTTCGACTTCCATTTCCGTACGAAAACGACCGGTACCTACTTGCACTCCCGCCTCTCGACACAGGCGGACGAATTCTTCATACAATGGTTCCGCAATCTCCGGTGCTGCCGCTTCCGTAAATCCGGGGCGACGCCCCTTGCGGCAATCTCCATAGAGAGTAAATTGGGATACTGCCAATAAATCTCCCCCTATATCGAGCAAAGAAAGATTCATTTTTCCGGCGTCATCCTCAAATATCCTTAAATTTAAAATTTTCTCCACCATGTATTGCACATCGGCCATCGTGTCCTCGGCACCGACTCCCAAGAGGACGGTCAATCCCAAACCGGCCGTGCCGACGATTTCTCCCGCCACATGGACCTGAGATCGTTTTGTTCGCTGTACTACTGCCCTCATGCCGGACCTCCTGCCGATTGCAAACGGCGCACCGAGTACACATCCTTCACACGGCGCATTTTTGTCATGACATATTCCAATTGAGCGACATCTTTGATCTGAACGCCCAAGCGAATTTTGGCGATTTTATTCTGCGGCAATTCCGCATTGACCGAACCGATCGACAGCTTCATTTCCGACAGTACGCTCAGCACATCGGCCATCAAGCCGGTTCTGTCATAGCCCTCGATTTCCATAAGCACCAGGAATGTCTCGTTGGCACCATAATTCCAACTGACTTCGATCAAGCGCTCCGGATCATTGTTGTTGACCATGTTGACACAATCCGCTCGATGAACGGAAACCCCGCGCCCGCGAGTAATGTACCCCACGACGGCATCTCCGGGTACCGGATTGCAACACCGTGCCATATGCACCAAGAGACCGGGCTCGCCCTTGACCAATATGCCGGTATTATTCTTACCGGAAGTTTTGCGGACACGCAGATTTTCCAGTGTCTTCTGCAATTGCGATTCGGCCGGCATTTCCTTTTCCAGCTCTTTGCGGTGTGCGTCAATCAATTTGAGCAAGATGCCATGCACGGTCAAACCGCCATAGCCCGTAGCTGCCAATAAATCGTCCGCCGTTCCCGCATGCAATTGTGCCGCCAGATTCTCCAAGCGTCCCGGTTTATTCAGCACCTTCCATTCATAGCCCTGCTTCTTCGCTTCGGCTTCCAGGGCCTCTTTGGCCTTGGCAATATTCTCCGTGCGATTGGCCTTCTTGAACCAGCCGCGAATCTTTGCCCGACTTTCATTGGAAGCCACGATATTCAACCAATCCAAGCTGGGCTTGCCGGTTTTCGAGGTAATGATGGAAACGATATCGCCATTCTTCAGTTTGTAATCCATCGGCACGATTTTACCGTTGATTTTCGCTCCGGTACAAGCATTGCCGACCTCCGTGTGAATGCGGTACGCAAAGTCCAAAGGAATGGATCCCTGCGGCAAATCGATGACATCTCCCTTGGGTGTAAAG
>JAEZZT010000058.1 GCA_023418435.1 Bacillota bacterium
ATTACAAAATCAAATTATTGAAGGAACGATTGTGGCAATTCGCAATGCCAGTTCCGGACATTGCTATTTCAAGTTGGGCGATGACAAATCATCCGCCCAAATCAGCTGTACTTTATTTGCCAATCGCGCCAGGTATTTTCGTTCCTGTTTAGTCTTGGAAAAGAAAATTATCCTCAAAGGATCCATTTCCTACTATGCGCCGACGGGACAAATATCGTTCTTGGTGCAGGAAATGGCAGAGCAGGGAACCAGCGTACTCGCAATGGCCAAAGAGGCCTTGCGTGCTGAGTTGAAAGAGGCGGGATACTTTGCGCCGGAGCGCAAGCGGACTTTGCCGAGATTTCCTTTTCACATCGGCTTGGTCACCTCGCCGGAGGGGGCGGTACGCCATGACATTCAGCGCATTATTGAGCAAAAACATCCCTATGCCAAAATATATTTATTCGGAACGCCGGTGCAAGGCGAAAAGGCCCCGGCCAAGATCGCCGCAGCCATTGCCAAAGCCAATCGGGAGTATCCTCATTTGGACGCGCTCATAGTCGCCCGCGGCGGCGGCTCGCAGTCCGAGTTGTCCGCCTATGATCAACGTGAAGTCTTAGATGCCGCCTTTCATTCGCGCATTCCCGTTGTTTCGGCCATCGGCCATGAGCAAGATTGTCCGCTCTTGGATGAAGTGGCGGATTTGCGAGCGGCGACACCGACGCATGCGGCCGATTTGGTTTTTCCGACAGGCGAGGCTTATCGGGATGCCATTCTCGACAGATATCGGATGTTGGTCGAACGAATGGCACAATTTTACTTGTCACCGGCGCAGAATCAACTGCGTTATGTCGCCCAAACTTTGACGCGGCAATACCTATTGACTCGTCTATATCAGGAAGGATCGAGACTGGACCAAAATTGGTTGCGTTTCCGCCAGGCCGTTCAACAGCATTGTCAGAATCAGTCCATTTCTTTAGAACAGAAAAAGTTGAAATTGGAGAGTCTCTCCCCGCAAAAATTATTTCAAGCCGGCTATTTCTGGATTGAAACGAAATCGCAGCGTTTGACAAATCTAGCGGAAGTCAAAAGTGGAGAAACATTGTTTTTACGGGATGGCAAAATAGTTATCGAAACCAAAGTGGAGGATATACATGAACAAGGACGTCAGTTTTGAAGAAAAGTTGGCCAAGTTGGAAAGCATGGTACATACCTTGGAAGATGGGAAGCTTACCTTGGCCGAATCCATGAAAGTCTTGGAAGAAGGAACCGAATTGACGAAAGAGTGTTTCCAAGTATTGGGAGAGTTCCGTCAAAAAGCCAATGTATTGATTGAAGAAATCAACACATTGTTGCAGGAGAACGAAGAGAATGAGGGCAGCATTTAAAGAGTATCTCGAGACAGAGCGAATTTGGTTTGAAGATCGCCTCCGCTTGCTTTTACAAACGGAGGATCCGGCCTTGCAACCCTTGGTGGAGGCAATGAATTACAGCCTGTTGGCCGGTGGGAAGCGATTGCGACCGATCCTCTTCAATACTGTCCTGCATTGCCAGGGAAAGTGCCCGGAGGATTATTTTCCCATGGCGGCGGCATTGGAATGTATTCATACTTATTCGTTGATCCATGATGATTTGCCCTGCATGGACAATGATGATTTGCGACGGGGGATTCCAACTTGCCATAAACGCTTTGATGAAGCGACCGCCACGTTGGCCGGAGATGCGCTCTTGACATATGCGTTTGAGCTTTTGGCGAAAGCGAGCGGCATATCCGCCGAGTTACGAATACAAATCATCCTGGCGTTGGCGCAAGCTGCCGGTTTTGAAGGTATGGTCGGCGGTCAACTGATGGACATGCAGGGAGAAACAAAAAAACTCAGCGGGGAAGAATTGCGGGCGATGGAAGTGCGCAAGACCGGAAAACTGATTGCAGTACCTTTACAAATGGCTGCGATTTTAGCCGGTGTCAGTGATGAAGAACAACGACGTTTGCGTGAGTTCGGCGAAAGTCTGGGATTACTTTTCCAAATTCGGGATGATATTTTGGATGAAATCGGCGATTCCGATGTGCTCGGCAAGGAAAGAGGACAGGATTCCAAAGCCGGCAAATCCACGTTTACCAGTTTGTATGGTTTGACAAAAGCTCGGGAATTGGCCATTCTCGAAAAAGAAAAATGTGAACGCTTGTTGCAGGAAATTGGTTGGGAGGATTCCCTGCTGGCTCAATTTCCGGCGTATATTCTCGAAAGAAATAAATAAGGAGTATGGATGGAAGACTATATCCGTGATTTGAGTGCCAATATTGTGTTGCTGGCGTCTTTAACCGCTTGGCTATTGGCTCAAATTTTAAAAGTAATATTTTTTGTAATCAAGAATCGTAAATTCGATATTGAGCGCTTGGTCGGAGCAGGAGGAATGCCCAGTTCTCATAGTGCTCTCGTAGTTGCACTTTGCTGCTCCATCGGCATTTTCGACGGAATCAGCTCCAATCAATTTGCCTTGGCATTTATCTTTGCCTGTGTGGTGATGTACGATGCCGCCGGAGTTCGCCGGGCAGCGGGTAAACAGGCAAAATTCCTCAATGAGCTGATCAATGAATTTCTCTCCGGTCATGCGTTTAATGACCTGAAATTCAAGGAGTTATTGGGGCATACGCCCTTGGAAGTATTGGCGGGAGCGCTCTTGGGTGCTGCAGTCGCCTATGGTTTTTATTTGTGGTACTAAGATGAAGAAAGAACGTTTGGATGTGCTCTTGGTACAGCGCGGCTTTTTTTCCAGTCGTGAAAAAGCCAAGCGTCATGTGATGACCGGCAATGTCCTGGTCAACGATGTTCCGGTAGACAAAGTCGGTACCAAGGTAGATGTACAGGCAAGTATTCGCATTCGCGGTGAAATCATGCCCTATGTCGGTCGCGGTGGCTTGAAACTCGCCAAAGCACTGGAGGTTTTTCCGGTTGCGATGACGGATGCGCTGATGATTGATGTGGGTGCTTCTACCGGCGGCTTTACGGATTGTGCCTTGCAACATGGTGTCAAAAAAGTATATGCCGTAGATGTCGGCTATGGCCAGCTCGCCTGGAAATTGCGCAATGATCCCCGCGTCGTCAATTGGGAGCGAACGCATATTCATCAAGTGACACCGGACCGCTTGGAAGCATTGGCCGATGTGATTACGATCGATGTATCGTTTATTTCCTTATTGAAAGTATTGCCTACCGTGCAGACTTTATTGGCTCCGCAGGGACACATCATCGCTTTGATCAAGCCGCAATTTGAAGCCGGCAAAGGCCAGGTCGGCAAAGGCGGTATTATCCGCGACCACCGGCAGCACCGGGATATTTTACAACATGTTTTGCAAGGGATTCGGGAGTTGGGGTTCGCGATTGAGGGCTTGTCCACATCTCCCATCCGTGGCGCCGAGGGCAATATCGAGTTTCTGGCTTGGTTGAGATTCCCACAGGGAAACAGCACAGCGGATATGAACATGCTTATTGCCGATGTCATGGCAGAAGTAGAAAAGGAGAACCTATAATGAAGATAGGAATTTTTCCCAATTTATCCAAGGAACATATTACCGAGCATGTAGATGAATTATGCCGTCATTTATCGGAAAACGGGATTGAATTCTACTTGATTGACAGCTATCGTCAAGAGGCCGGTGAACGACGCTTGCAATTTCGCTATGAAAATTGGGCGTCCTTTGACGAGGTAGTACATGATCTCGACATCGCGATCTCGTTAGGAGGAGATGGCACTATTATCGGCGTAGCCAAACTGCTGGTAGACCATGATATTCCCATCTGCGGTGTTAATTTGGGAGATTTGGGATTTCTCAACGTCATCGAGCCGGACGAATTGGATCGCAGACTGCAAATGATCAAAGCCGGCGAGTATGCATTGACCAAACGCTACTTGTTGGCCTCGTACCTGGTTCACCAAGACGGTACTACCCGAGCCCTGCCGTTGGCGATGAACGAAGTGGTAGTGGGCCGAAGCAAGCCGGGACGTATGGCCCGACTGCAATTGCACATCAACGGCGTCTATACCGAAGAATACCCGGCCGACGGGATTATTATTGCAACGGCGACCGGATCGACCGGTTATGCACTTTCCTGCAACGGACCGATTATGCATCCGTCCATGCCGAATATGTTGGTCACGCCGATTTGTCCGCATCTCCTGCTAAGCGCTCCGCTGTTGCTGGAAGAAAATGACGAAGTCATGATTGCCATGCCGGAGAGACAGAAACAACTCCATGTCTCCGTCGATGGAAATGAATCTTTCCGTTTCGATCAGCATACCCGCTTGGTTATTCGCAAACATGAACAACCGGTACCTTTCTTACATTTCCGGGATCAAAACTTCTTCAAGCTTCTATTCCCGAAACTGACTAAATCTATTTACCATGTCATATCACAACGTACTGAACCTAAATAAGAAACTTTTATTGCCTCATTTGGCAAAATCAACTCGATTGGTGGACGCAACTGCCGGAAACGGCTATGACAGCGAATTTCTTTTGGCACATAGCCCGGCACAAGCCGTATTGTATTGCTGTGACATCCAAGAAAAAGCGTTGCAGAACACACGCATGAGAGTGGAAAATAAATATCCTGAGGCCCGAGTGCATTATTATCATGGAAATCATCTCGATTTTTTTAAAGAAACTCCGGGTCCATGGGATGTAGTGATGTTCAATCTCGGTTACTTGCCGGGAGGGGACCATACACTCCATACGCAACCGCAAAACACCGTACGGACACTGGTGGCTGCCGCTGAAAAACTGGCTCTGCACGGACTTATTTCTCTCGTCGCATATCCCGGCTCGCCGATCGGCGCAGAGGAGTGCCGGTTGGTCGGAGAGTGGTTGCAGGGGTTGGATCAAAAAAGTTGGGAAGTCGTACATATTCACATGTATAATCAATTACATCAACCGCCGGAATTATGGCTGTTGGAAAAGAGGTCAAAATGAAAAAATATCGTTATGCAAAGATTCGAGAAATCGTTCAGAATCAGAACATCGAAACACAGGAAGATTTGGCCTTGGCACTGGAAAAAGAAGGCATTCGTGTGACGCAAGCGACCATTTCTCGAGATATCAAGGACATGATGTTGGTCAAGGTTCCCTATGCGGATGGTAAGTATCGTTATGAGCTGTCTCCGGATGAACCGGCGCTCAACGCCCGTTTTCGCATCTCGGCAATTTTTCAAGGAGCCGTGACCAATATTGCTCACAGCGGAAATTTGGTGATTATCCAAACCACTCCCGGATCGGCACAAGCGGTAGCATTTGCCTTGGACAATACCGAAATTCCCGAAGTCATCGGTTCTTTGGCAGGTGATGACACGATTCTTTTGGTGGTAAAAGAACAATATTCAGCTGCGCAGGTAAAACAGAAGCTATATCATTTATTACGGGAGGAATAATGCTTAGGGCTTTATCCATACGCAATTTTGCGATCATTGAACAATTGGAGCTGACCTTTGCCGATGGTGTGACTGTATTCACGGGAGAGACGGGTGCCGGAAAATCCATCCTGATGGATGCACTGGCGATTCTCGTGGGAAAACGTGCATCCACCGAATATATACGTACGGGAACGGAAGAGTTTTTTCTGAGTGCCGTTTTTGATATTTCTGCTGCGGATCATAAGCTCCATGAGTTTTTAGTTGACCAAAATCTACCGCTGCAGGATGGAGAAATCATTATTTCCCGACGCTTGGATCAGCAGGGGAGGGGGAGAATCCTGGTCAACGGGATGGCCGTACCGCTCCGCACATTGCTGGCGCTCGGAGATTTGTTGGTGGATATTCATGGCCAATATGATAATTATTTTTTGCTGAAGCCGGAATATCATTTGGAAGTATTGGATAATAGCGATCCCGAAATAGCGAAACGTTTGGCTGCCTATCAAGCGGCTTATCGAGAATGGAAATCGGCTGTGGATGAACTGGCCAGTATGCAGCATGAGGAATCGCAGCGGGAACAGCGCAAAGATTTTCTGCGGCATCAAATTCACGAGATTCGAGAAGCCAAATTGGATCCCGCGGAAGAGGATGAGTTATCGGAAAAGATCATCGTGGCGGAAAATACGGAGAAAATTCTGCAAAGTGTCTACGCTGCTCTGCAGTGTTTGCGTGAAGATGCCGGCATCCAGGAAAAACTATATGCAGGCACGGAAGAATTACAAAAGGCGGAGCGATTTTCGCCGTCCTTGGCTACCCCGAGAGAAAAGCTGGAACAGATGAAGTATTTGGCTGAGGATATTACTGCCGAATTGCAAGCCTATGTCTATGAAATTGATTTTTCGCCCGAAGATTTGGCTGCTTGGCAACAGCGTCAACAGGAAATTCGTGCCTTGCAGAAAAAGTACGGAGCCACGATTGGCGATATTTTGGAATACTGCCAAAAGGCAGAGCTTGAACTGGAGGAATTACTCGCCAAGGAGGAAAATCAAGGTGATTTGGAAATGCGTTGCCGCATTCAAAAAGAGCAAGCCGAAAAACTACGGGAAACCCTGAATGAACAGCGCGAAAAGCAGGCCTTGCTCTTGGCCGATGAATTATCCAAGGCCTTGCATGACTTGGATATGCCGGACAATCATATTTCCTGGTTACTGATACCGGGAGATACCTTGACTGCGAACGGCTTGGCCGCCGGCGAATTATTATTCAGTGCCAATCGCGGCGAAGCTTTAAAGCCGTTGCGGGAGGTGGCATCGGGCGGAGAATTGGCGCGTATTGCTCTGGCGTTGAAGACCTTGGCTGCCCGTAAAATGCTGACACCGACGATTGTTTTGGACGAAGTGGATGTCGGTATCAGCGGCGATGCGGCGATTGCTGCCGGGCAACGAATTGCGCTCTTGGGACGAGAGGTGCAAGTGCTCTGCATTACGCATTCGGCTGCGACTGCAGCAGCGGGAGATCAACATTACCATCTGTATAAAGAGGTAGAAAATGAGCGGACTCAAACACATGTGCGGATCTTGTCGCAAGAGGAGCATGTCCAAGCATTGGCACATATTATCGCCGGCAATGAGGCGGATCAAAGTGCGTTGGAAACCGCAGAACAGCTAGTTGCCCGGGTAGGTCACGCGAGTATGTTATAATGGTAGAAAACATATAAAGGAGGAGATGGCATGGTTTCTGTACTGGTTTGTGGTGCAGGCGGAAAAATGGGCCGTGAAGTGGTCAAGTCCATTTTGCAGGATAAAGAACTGAAATTGGTAGGGGCAGTCGATGTTTCGAAAGCCCAACAAGCCTTGTGCGAATTGGTAGCCGGGGCACCGGAAGACATGCTCATCGAGGCCTCTTTAGCGGCGGCATTGGAAAACTGTCAACCGGATGTGGTGGTAGATTTCACTACGCCGGCGGTGGTCTTCGAAAATGCCAAGACCGTTTTGCAACATGGTTCCCATGTAGTCATCGGCACGACCGGTTTGACGGCCGAACAAAGAGACACTTTACATCAGCTGGCACAATCCCAACATTTGGGTGTATTGGTCGCTCCGAATTTTTCTTTGGGAGCGATTATGATGATGCAGGCCGCTGCACGGATTGCCGCCTACTTGCCGAATGTAGAGATTATCGAATTGCATCATAATCAAAAACATGATGCCCCTTCGGGAACGGCGAAACTGACGGCCGAAAAAATTGCGGCCGCTCGTCGCGAAAAACCGGCGGAAGATTTGACGCGAGAAAGCCTGGCGGGTGCTCGAGGCGCTGAATTGGACGGTATTCGTATCCATAGCGTGCGGCTGCCCGGATATGTGGCACATCAGGAAGTCATATTCGGCGGTTTGGGAGAAACATTGACGATTCGTCATGACTCTCTGCACCGTGAGTCGTTTATGCCGGGG
>JAEZZT010000070.1 GCA_023418435.1 Bacillota bacterium
CCTCTTCCGTGTTCGGACCGAAGGGAACGACCACTCTCCAACCGGCAGAAATTTCTTGCCAAGTCTCGGGAATCTCATAGGTAAAAGTTCTATTCAATTGTTTGCTTGGTCGATTGATAATAACTTCTGCTAGTCTCATAATCACCTGAAAGAAAAAGACGGTGAATACCGTCTTTTAAATACCTGCTTCTGCTTTGAGTATTTCTGCTTTATCCGTTCTTTCCCAAGGAAGGTCGACATCCGTACGGCCAAAATGTCCATAAGCGGCTGTTTGTGCATAAATCGGGCGGCGCAAATCCAAGCTGCGAATGATGCCGGCCGGACGCAAATCGAAGTGCTTGCGCACCAATGAAACGATTTCCGCCTCCGAAATCTTGCCCGTGCCGAAAGTATCCACCAAAATCGATACCGGTTGAGCCACGCCGATCGCATAGGCCAATTGGATTTCGCATTTGTCGGCAATGCCGCTGGCTACGATATTTTTGGCTACATAGCGAGCTGCATAGGCCGCGGAACGGTCCACCTTCGTCGGATCCTTGCCGGAGAAAGCACCGCCGCCATGACGAGCCATGCCGCCATAAGTGTCCACGATGATTTTTCGGCCGGTCAAACCGGAGTCGCCCTGCGGACCACCGATGACACCTCGGCCGGTCGGGGTGATGAAAAATTTGGGCTTTTCGTCAAATAAATCAGCCGGCAAAATCGGTTGAATCACTTGAGCCAAAATATCTTTTTCGATTTGTTCCCGGGCAACTTCCGGGCCATGCTGGGTCGAAATAACGATCGTATCGATATGGACCGGTTTGCCGTCGCAATACTCTACCGTAACTTGCGTTTTTCCGTCCGGTCGCAAGTAGTTGAGGATTCCCTCTTTGCGTACTTCCGCCAAGCGACGTGCCAAACGATGTGCCAACGAAATCGGCAACGGCATCAATTCAGGGGTTTCACGCACTGCAAAACCGAACATCATTCCCTGGTCACCGGCTCCGATGAGATCGAGTTCATCGCCGCTTTGGGCCTTGGCTTCGACAGATGCATCGACACCCATGGCAATATCCTGAGACTGCTCATCGATCGAAACCAAAATACCGCAGGTATCGGCATCGAAACCGTATTTGGCGCGATCATAGCCGATGTTGCGAACCGTATCGCGAATGATTTTGGGAATATCGATATAGCATTCCGTAGAAATTTCTCCCACTACATGTACCATGCCGGTATTGACAACCGTTTCACAAGCGACGCGTCCATTCGGATCTTTCGCGAGAATCGCATCCAAAATGCTGTCCGAAATTTGGTCGGCAATTTTGTCGGGATGGCCTTCGGTAACGGATTCCGAAGTAAAATAAATTCTATTTTCCACTGATCTGATCTCCTTTCCAATAAAAAATCCCTCCGTGAGGGATTTCCCTCATCTGTCAGTATCACTGCCGGAATTAGCACCGCTCCACACGGTTGCTGTAACTTCACTGGGCCGGGTCCCTCCATTACTCCTGATGAGTCTGTATATATTGTACTGAAAAAAGTTTACTTCTGCAACTTTTTCGCCAAATCGGCAACTTCTATAATAATTTTTTCCGCTACTTCATTTTTCGAAAGCAAGTCGTAGGAGACGGGCTCTCGATCCGGAAACAGCATCGTTACAATATTCGTCTCCGTATTGAATCCTGCTCCCGGAGCCGATACATCATTGGCCACCAACATATCCAAATTTTTCTTTTGCAGTTTTTCCTTGGCATAGGCCAGTACATTTTGAGTTTCGGCGGCAAATCCTACCAAAATTTGATGTGTTTTCTTCTGTCCCAAGCCATAAAGAATATCCGGATTTTTCACCAATTCGAGGGTGAGCGTATCCGCTTGTTTTTTGATCTTCTGATCGGCAGCCTGCGCCGGTCGATAATCAGCCACTGCAGCGGCTTTGATCACGATATCGGCTTCTTCAAAAACATCCTCCACGGCTTGTTTCATATCTTGTGCACTCCGCACATAGACCATGTCCACACCGGCCGGTACAGGCAAATGATCCGTGGCGGATACCAACCTCACTCGTGCACCTTGCAATGCTGCGGCCTTCGCCACCGCATAGCCCATTTTTCCGCTGGAACGATTGCCGATATAGCGCACCGGATCGATATCTTCACGAGTACCTCCCGCGGTCACTACCACATATTTGTCTTTCAATAAACCCTCGGACAACAGGCGTTCGGTGGCAAATGTAATGTCTTCCATTTCCGGGAAACGCCCCTTGCCGGTGACTCCGCAAGCCAAATCCCCTTCTGTCGGTTCCATCACTTCATAGCCGAACTCTCTCAGTTTGCCCAAATTGGCTTGTACCGCCGGATGTTCGTACATATGTGTGTTCATTGCAGGCACGACCAGGACCGGCGCGGGAGTCGCCAAAATAGTCGTGGAGAGCATGTCATCGGCAATGCCGTTGGCCATTTTTCCGATAATATTGGCAGTGGCCGGAGCAATGACGAATATATCCGCCAGATTCGCCAGCGCAATGTGTTCCACATTCCAATGCGTAATCTCGGCCCACATACTGACGGTGACCGGTTGCCCGGACAGCTCACGAAAAGCCAGGGGAGTTACCAAACGAGTGGCATTTTCCGTCATGATGACATGCACTTCGGCTCCCTTTTTGCGATATTCCCGCACCAAATTCAGCGCTTTGTAAGCAGCGATGCCGCCGCTGACGCCGAGGACGATTTTCTTGCCGGCCAGGATACTCATCTCCGCGCCTCTGTTTCTTCTTTCTCAGTCATGGAGCCGATTTCTTTCGAACGATATATTTTGCCATTCAAAATTTCCAGAAGGGCAATGGTGGTCGGCTTCAATTCTTCCAATACTTCGTCTTGCATCGGACGCGAAACACGCCCCAGCATATTTTTATGCTGGTAGTACTGTACATTGATCAATGGTTCACTGCCTTCGATCAACTCTCTGGCGCGCTTGGCAGCCAAACTTACCAACACATACTTACTGCCCACTTTATCAACCAATTCATCGATGGACAATACCGTTTCCATTATAAAACCTCCTCGGATATATACTTGGCAAAAATAGTATTGATTTGCTCCTTGTTGCGGGCCAATTTGCAGCGCTCGGCCAACATAATGGCTCGTACTTTATCCACAGCCTCGTTGAGTTCATCATTGACCACGATATAGTCGTATTGATGCGCCAAGGCCAACTCGTTCGTTACCTTGCTCAACCTTTTTTCAATGACTTCCTGGGTATCCGTATCGCGCGCATACAAGCGATGCGAGAGAATCTGCAAAGATGGCGGCACTACGTAGATGAAAATCCCTTGAGGATATTGCTTCTTCACCTGCATGGCCCCTTGAATATCGATTTCCAAGAGCACGGTCTGTCCATCCTTGACCAAGTCCAATACTTGTTTGCGTGGTGTGCCGTAATAATTATCATATACTTGCGCATACTCCAAAAAGGCATCCGTTTCGATCATCGTACGGAATTTTTCTACCGAAGTAAAAAAATAATTAACGCCATCGATCTCCTGATTGCGTGGTGCTCGAGTCGTTACCGAAATGGAATAGCGAATCTCAGGATGCAATTTACGCAACGCATTGCAAATTGTTCCTTTGCCGGCTCCGGAAGGTCCGGACACCACTAACAATACGCCTTCGTCCTTCATACTTGCCTCCGCTTATTCCTCTTTCCACATCTCTTCCGGATGCAAACGATGAGCAATCGTTTCCGGCTGAATCGCCGACAAAATAATTTGACCGCTATCCATCACCAAAACCGCTCTCGTTTTTCTACCATAGGTCGCATCCACCAAGATACGAGTGTCACGCGCCTCTTGAATCATACGCTTAATGGGCGCCGATTCCGGACTGATGATCGCCATGATCCGCCCGGCCGACACCATATTTCCGAAACCTATATTGATCAAACGAATATCTGTCATTATTTCAACTCCGTTTCCCCACTGAATACAAATGTCGCAGGGCCACTCATGAAGACGGGTGCAGAACCGCCCTCCCACTCAATATGCAATGTACCGCCATCCAACAAAATATCGGCTTCCTTGTCAATCAAGCCGTTGGTCACGGCCGCTACCAAAGTAGCACAGGAGCCGGTGCCGCACGCCTGAGTGACTCCGCAGCCTCGTTCCCAAACCCTCATTCGCAATTGATTGGGAGCGGTCACACTGGCAAACTCCACATTGATTTTGTGACGGAACGAAGGATGCGTTTCTATTTGCGGCCCCCATTCGGTCAACGCGATATCTTCCGCATTCTCAACGAAAAATACGGCATGCGGATTTCCCATCGAAACCCCGGTATATTCCCAATCACGATCGGCAATCATAACATGTTGACGCAATGCCACTTCATCCGGATTTTCGTAAACGCCGATATCTTTATTCAATAATTGAGGTCTTCCCATATTCACGCGAACAATTCCCTCTTCTTCATCCACTATTTCAGCTATTTTGAGGCCGGCCAAAGTATTGATTTTGACCTTCTTTTCGCTGGCCAAACCGTTTCGATATGCATATATCGCCACACAGCGAATCGCATTGCCGCACATTTCGGCAACCGTACCATCCGAGTTGAAAATATGCATGGTGAGGTCCGCCTCTTCATTGCCGGGGAGTAACAATACCCACCCGTCGCCACCGATGCCGCGGTAACGATCACAAATTTTGATAGCCGTATCGGCCGATGGTAGTGCTTCTCCCTTCAGCCATTCCGTAATCACAAAATCATTTCCTAAACCATGCCATTTTGTAAAGTTCATAATTACCTCCATTATTTTATCTATCATAACATTTGCAGAAATAATTGTAAAACTTCAAACATTTAAAAATAGGCTTTTTCTCCGAAGTGAGTTACAATAAAAACAACAAATATATCCGACATAAGGAGTCATTTATGAATATAGACAGCTTAGTGTGGTTGCGCTGGCTTCAAGAAGTGCAAGATCTACTTCAAGAAGCTAAAATCGCTCAAATTCGTCAAATCGATATCAATGATTGGGACTGGACCTTGCTCACGCCTCGCGGTACCAGGACCTTGCATATGTCCTTTTTGCCGATGCCTCGTATGTGGCTCTCCCAAGACAAAGCCCGAGGTTCAGGCACGGCAGCCTCTCCCTTTTGCATGATTTTGCGCAAATACTTGGAAGGCTGCAGCATTTCTTCGTGTCGCCAACTCTATGGAGATAAATTAATCTGCCTGACTCTGAGCCGCATCGAAGCCGGCGGAAAAATAGTAAATCGGGAATTGTTTTTTGAATTGCTGCCGGCAGGGCCGAATTTGATTTTGACCGAGGACAATAAAATTATTGCCGCCTTGCATTCGCGGCAATCTGAACATCGGGAAATTCGCCCGCAGGAAACATACATTCTTCCCTTGCACAGCGAGCGTATGAATTGGTTGGATTTTACTCCAGCTGAAATCATCGAGATCATTACAACTGCACAGAGTGACCTGCCTTTGCGTCAACGATTTTTCCGTTTTTTCAACGGCTTTTCCAAGTGGGCAGTAGAGGATTTATTTCCGGAAGGTGATTCGGCGGCTTCGGATGGAGCGGAAACTTGGACCGAGACACAAAGAAACAACTTGGCCCGGCGGTTGCAAGTTTGGCAAGAAGAAATCAAGAACGCGAGCTCGATATATATCTATCGCCAAGGCAAAAAAGAATTTGCTACGCCCCTCCGTTTCGCTTCGTTACCGGTTGAAAAAACCTATCCGAGCGCCAATGATTTCTTTCGCGAAATCATTCATGGAGAAAGCATCCAATTGCAAAAAGCCTCCCGCTTAAGAAAAAAACTGGCCTCTCTTCATGATCATGAAAAACGAAAATTGGAGAAAATATTGGCCGAGGAACGGGAGAGCGAGAAAGCGGAGCAATACAAGCAAAAAGCGGATTTACTGATGATTTACAGCTACTTGCCCTCCCCTACTACGACCACTGTCACCGTCGACAACGTCTTTGTCGATCCGGCAGTCCCGATGACGATTGGCGTTCAGCCCGGCGAATCTTGGAGTGAAAACAGTCAACGTTACTATAAGAAGTATCGCAAGTTGAAAAACAGAAACGAAAAAGCCGGTGAATTCAAAGCGGCTGCGCAGAAAAAATTGGCTTATTTGGAAAGCATTCGCTACTTTCTCTCGCAGGCCAAGTCACCCAGCGAACTGACCGAGCTGGAGACCGAGGTACAAAAACTTTCCGCACCGCAAAAAACGAATAAGACCTCCTCTCGGCAAGTAGCCGGACCGCGAATGTTGGAATTTGACGGATATCGCATCGGTATCGGTAAAAATAATGCCCAAAATGATTTATTGACGCTCAAAATGGCCGGACCTCAGGATCTCTGGTTCCACACCAAGGAAATCCCCGGTTCGCATGTCATTGTCTTTGCCAATCCGGGGGAAGATTTCAGCGACGAAGTCATCACCTATGCTGCTTCGTTGGCAGCGGCGCATAGTCAGGCCGCCGCCGACGGCAAAGTAGCGGTGGACTATACCTATCGCAAATTTATCCGCAAGCCCAAAGATGCGCCACCGGGATTTGTTCATTATACTCATCAAAAAACGATTATCGTCGCACCGGAAACATCAAAAAAAGCTTCTCAAGCATGAGAAGCTTTTATATTTCTGCGATATCCATGGTGCCGAGGACCGGAATCGAACCGGTACGAATCTTTCGATTCGACGGATTTTAAGTCCGTTGCGTCTGCCTGTTCCGCCACCCCGGCAAGAATGGAGGCGGCACCCAGATTTGAACTGGGGAATAAAGGTTTTGCAGACCTCTGCCTTACCACTTGGCTATGCCGCCATTAGGATATGGAGCGGGAAACGAGATTCGAACTCGCGACCCTCGCCTTGGCAAGGCGATGCTCTACCACTGAGCTATTCCCGCATGGTGCCTCAGGGCAGAATCGAACTGCCGACACGTGGATTTT
>JAEZZT010000100.1 GCA_023418435.1 Bacillota bacterium
ATCGGGGCCCGTGTCGGTGAGACCATTATTCCGGAATCGTACCACTATTGGCATACAACCGGCACGGCCGGTATTTTCGGAGCCGCCGCTGCCGCTGGCAATGCCTTGGGGCTCTCCGCGGCCGAGATGCAACATTGTTTAGGGACGGCCGGAACGCAGGCAGCCGGACTTTGGGAGTTTTTGGTATCCGGCGCGATGAGCAAGACGATTCATGCCGGTAAAGCAGCCTATGCAGGGGTGTTATCCGCGTATCTTTCCGCCAAAGGCTTTACCGGAGCGGCACGGATTTTGGAAGGAGAAAAAGGTTTTTGTAGCGCCGTATCGCCGACGCCGCATTGGGAAAAACTCACGGAAGATTTTGGAACGGAGACGTTCAAAATCGATGACAACTCATTCAAGCCGTATCCCTGCTGCAAACATTCGCATGCCTCTATCTTTGCCATGCTGACTCTACGTGATCAGTTCCGCAGAGAGGATCTGCGGGAGATTGTCATTCGCGTCAATACCATGACCGACAGCCTGATCAACAATCCGCAACCCCGGACGGCATATGGTGGTAAATTCAGTATTCAATATTGCGTAGCGAGAGCGGCGGTTTCAGGCAAGGTGACCATTGATCACTTTACGGACGAAGCTTTGCGCGATCCGGAAGTTCGTGAATGGATGACACATATCCGAGTCGTCCGAGATGAAAAAATGGAAGAGCTCAAAGCCTTGGATCCGACCAAGTTGGCATCGTGCCTGGAGATTCATTTGCAAAACGGACAGGTTTTGACTCAATTGGTTGAATATCCCAAAGGAGATCCGGCGAATGCAATGAGTCTGCCGGAAATGAAAGAAAAGTATTTTTCGCTGGTCACCCCGGTCTTGGGAGAAGAACGAGCAGAAACATTGGCCACGCTTATTTTGGAACTCGAACAGCGAGATCAATTTGCAGCAGAATGGCAGGCAGTTTTTGGAAAGTAAATCGATAATAGGCGATGTAAATCGAAAAAAATGATTGAAAAATTTTCTCTCACGGAGTATAATATAAATATGGAAAAGAACTTGATGGTTGAGAGGAGAGATAATTATGGCTTTTACATTACCTGATTTACCTTATGCATTTGATGCGTTGGAACCGGTGATTGATGCCAAGACGATGGAAATCCATCATGATAAACATCACGGCACATATGTGACCAACTTAAACAATGCGTTGGCAGACTATCCGGAATGGGCCGATAAATCCATTGAAGAAGTAGTGGCTCATGTGAATGAGGTGCCGGAAAAAGTTCGTACGGCGGTTCGCAATAATGGCGGCGGCCATTACAACCATAGCCTTTTCTGGCAGATGATGACACCGGGCGGCTCCGAACTGGGCGGCAAGATCAAAGAGAAAATCGAAGCTGATTTCGGTTCTTTCGAAGCATTTAAGAAAGACTTCGCACAAGCGGCTACCGGTCGTTTCGGTAGCGGTTGGGCTTGGTTGGTACTGGATGGCGATAAGTTGGCAGTCATGTCGACACCGAACCAGGACAATCCGTTGATGGACGGCAAGAAACCGCTCTTGGGCTTGGACGTTTGGGAACATGCATATTATTTGAACTACCAAAATCGTCGTGCCGATTATATTGAAGAATTTTTCAAAATCATTAACTGGGATTTCGTCAATCAATTATTGGCGCAGGCGTAAACTACCAAAGGCATTGCCGCTCGGCAATGCCTTTTTTCTTGCTTGCACTCCGTATGTCTTTGTATTACAATGATATATGATAATGAAAAATATCGATATAGTAGAAAGGATGCTTCAACATGTACGATATATTAGTTATTGGCGGAGGTCCTGCAGGACTGAATGCAGCTTTGTATGCGGCTCGTAAAGAGTTGAAAGTGGGCTTGGTAGCGCAGGGGCTCGGCGGGCAATTATTGCAAACTGCCGAGATAGAAAATTATTTGGGATTTAACGAAATCAATGCGTTCGATTTGGTGAATAAATTTGAAGAGCATGTCAAGCAATATCCCATTGAAATTATGACGACGGATATTCAGGCCTTGGAAGTAAACGAGGACGGTACTTTTACGGCGAAAAGCAGCCAGGGAGAATATTCCGGACGGGCTTGCATCGTAGCTACGGGCAAACGCAGCCGCACCTTGGGAATCCCGGGTGAAAGCCAATTATCCGCCCGCGGCGTGAGCTATTGTGCGACCTGTGACGGCCCCATGTATCGCAAGAAACGCGTCTGCATTGTCGGCGGTGGTGACAGCGCCGTAGAGGCGGCTATCGAGATGGCCTGGATTGCCGAAGAAGTACATATTCTGATTCGCAGTCGCTTGCGGGCCGATGAGATTTTGGTACGCAAAATGCGGGAGACCGGTAAAGTCAAAGAATGGCATCATGTGATTCCGGTCGAAGTCATCGGAGAAAAGAAAGTTCAACAACTCCGTGTCCGCAATACGGATACGAATGAGGAAAGTGTGCTGGATCTCGACGGAGTATTTATTGAAATCGGCGGAGATCCCAATACTCAATTTTTACCGCAGGAAGTGGAGCTGAATGAAAATCGCGAGGTAGTCGTCGGGAAAGATTGTGCAACGAATATTCCGGGACTGTATGCAGCCGGCGATATCAATGATTATCCGCAGAAGCAAATCATTATTGCTGCGGCCGACGGAGCGAAAGCTGCACTTGCCGCCCATGCGTGGTTATTGCATCGGGAATAATATGCGGGTGACCAAAGCGTTACGCCAAAAGCAGTTGGAAATATTGGCGGAAGTATACGGAGATCGCAAGACTGCATTGAATTATACGACTCCGTTTGAACTTTTGGTAGCGGTCGTGTTGTCCGCACAAAGTACGGACGAACGCGTAAAAATCAATACGTCACGGATTTTTCCGCGTTTGAACACGCCGGCCAAAATGGGACAACTGACACAGGCGGAATTGGAAAAAGAGATTCGCGATTGCGGTTTGTATCGCAGCAAAGCCAAGCATTTGTTGGAAACTTGCCACATTTTGTTGACCCAACATGGTGGAGAAGTTCCTACCACGTTTGAGGAATTGGTCGTCTTGCCGGGAGTAGGTCGTAAGACTGCGAATGTCCTCGTCAGCGTGTTGTACGATGTACCGGCCATTGCCGTGGACACGCATGTTTTTCGTGTATCCAATCGTCTGGGATTGGCCAAGAGCGACAATGTATTGACCACGGAGGCTCAACTCCAGAAGAATATTCCGAAAAAAGACTGGAGTGCAGCGCAGCATTGGCCTGT
>JAEZZT010000141.1 GCA_023418435.1 Bacillota bacterium
AGTCAGGCTCCTTCGGCCAGCTCGGACACCTCTCCAATACTGACATATCATAACATACTAATTTCTACTTCGTCAAATTGATTTAGTGGAGCAATGTAAGCGTGAAAAGAAGGAATCAGCAATATTCATCGGGGTGATGGTCCTCGTGATCGCAAGTACAAGCGTAATTTTTACAGCAAGGACACTCGCTCGGAGCGAATGTATGGTGCTGTGTGGTAGATACCATCAACCGGGTCATCTTTTGGCGGCGTTCACGGAAAAAGTTTTTCATCAGGTTCCGGCACTCTTCCTCGCAGACGCCGGCGCGGATACTGACTTGATGATTGAGTGCATCGTGATCCGCAATGCGGAAGATAGATTCCACCCCGCCGCCTTTGCTATCGGGAGCTCCATAGACTAAGCGTTGAATACGACTGTTGACGATCGCTCCTGCGCACATGGGGCAGGGCTCAATGGTGACATAGAGTGTGCAATCAGCCAAGCGCCAACGATCCAAACGCTCGCAAGCTTCGCGGATGGCGATGATTTCTGCATGTGCAGTAGCATCCGGTAAACTCTCTCGTAAATTATAACCGCGTGCAATTACCTCGTCGTTTCGGACGATAATCGCGCCAATCGGTATTTCACCTATTTCATAAGCGCGTTGTGCCTCTTGCAATGCCAGATGCATATATTGTTCGTCAGTCACAAAGCACCTCCGGGTAAGACATAGTATTGAATAGAAAACCATTGAAAAACGGAGCCTAAAAGCACGAAAACATGCCAAACAGGATGGGCATAAGGCATTTTCTTTTGCATGTAGAAAATACTGCCCACGGTATAGAAGACACCGCCGAGGGCAAGCCAAATCAGTCCGGGTAATGAGACTGTTTGCCAGAGTTCCGGCAAAAGAAAAGCGGCCAGCCATCCCATTAATAAATAACAAATAGTAGAAAACAATTTAAATCTTCCGGCAAAAAATAATTTAAAGCAAATGCCGACTAGAGCGATTCCCCAAATCAAGGCGCTCCAAGTAAAGCCGTTACCGTCCCGCAAAGAGATCCACAGATAAGGTGTGTATGACCCGGCAATCATGATATAGATAGCTGCATGATCGAAACGTCGGCAGAAGGCTTTCCAACGTGGAAAAGGGAAAAAGCTGTGATACACGGTGCTGCAGATGTATAAAATGATAAACGATAGTCCGTAAACCCAGATGGCAGCATAGCTCCAAGGTGAATACCCGGATTGTGATACTGTATAGAGTCCATAAATCAAGGCAGCGATACCTAAGATGATCCCTAACGCATGCGTGACAATATTCCAAATTTCCTCTTTAGTCTGACGCGGCATAGTTTCCTCCCGGATATATTAATAGTAATTTGTACTATATACCGATGTGGAGGTTCATAAAAGAACGCTACTCGGCAAAAATAACTTGATTGTCGGCAAAGGATTGGATTCTCACTAGAGAGTGAAGGTCGTAGCCGGCAGCACGCAGTTTATCGGCTCCGGGCTGAAAGCTTTTTTCGATGACAATTCCGATTCCGGCAACGGTAGATCCGGCCGTTTCTACCAATTGAGCCAAACCTAGGCTGGCTTCCCCTTGAGCAAGAAAATCATCAACAATGAGGACTTTTTCGCCTGCAGGCAGAAACTCTTTGGATACGGTGACACAAAAGTCACGATTTTTGGTATAAGAATGGATAATCGTACTGTAGAGCTCATCGGACATGACGCTTTGTGCTTGTTTACGTGCAAAAACGACCGGTCGTTGCAGTTCGTAAGCTGTCGCGAGAGCAACGTCAATTCCGCTGGCCTCGATGGTTAAGATGCGGGTAATGCCGTGCATGCGAAAGTAATCAGCCATACGCTCGCCGATTTCTCGATAAATATCCGGATCTAATTGCTGATTGATAAAACTGTCCACTTTTAAAATGCGATTGTCAATAATCCGGCCTTGAGTACGAATCTTTTCTTCTAATAACATGATTATTCTTCCTTTAGTTGAAGTCTTTTTCTTCATGCTAATGGAAAGGCGTTAGCAAGTCAAGCCAAGAAGAATAGATTGCATGAATAAAGATAGAAGCAATTCGGTGATAAAATTCAGATGGAAATGAATGTTTTAAGTAAAGGAGAAATACACTGAATTTAAGGGGATAGTTCGGTTTTAAACGAAGAATTATTGAACAATAAATGGATTTATTTTGACACTTTAGAAAAGAGATGATTAGAAAAAGTTAAGTTTTAAAGTGAAAGGATGCATAATAATAAATCCTTGTTTTATAAGGAGCGAGCGAAAATGGATTATAAAGAGGAAACAAATTTCTCAAAATAAGTCAATGGAAACTGATAAAAAAGTGGGTTTTTTCTAATCTTTTTTGGGTATAATAATGTTGCAGTGGAAATACTGCTAAACTCAGATTATCAAGAAAATGATATCAATCGAGGAGGATTATTATGAAAGCATTGAAAAAAGCGACTTTGGTAGGATTGATGGCAATGGCAATTGGCGGCAGTGCTATGGCAGCACCTGCTCAAGTAGGTTATTTGCAAGTGATGGGCTTTGAAAATCCGAAAGCGGAAGCTCAAGTGAACCAACAATTGGCTCATATAGCGAAAGATTTCAAAGGCCAAGTAGCTGCACTGAAACCGGTGAAAAATTTTGAAGGTCTCGGTGTCATGAAAATGGATACTACTTTTGAAAACAAAGATGTTTTAAATGTAGGTGTCGAGACTTATGTAATAAAAGCAGGTGCCGCTCATGGCGAAACTAAGTTTATGACGATATTGTTCGATAAGAAAACCGGCAAAACTCTGAATCCGGCTGAAGTGCTTCAATATGCTAAAGTAGATCGTAAAGCATTGGTGAAAGTCGTTACCATGCGTGCAGAACAAGCGGTAAAACAAGGTGCTCACATTAATGTGAAAGCATTGGAAAAGAAAATCATAGATCAGAAGTATGTTCCGAGTATATTCTTCCGTGCTGACGGAGTGCCGATGATCTACTTCCAACAGGGTGAGGTAGCTCCTATTTCCGACGGTATGATTGTGATTCCGCTGCCGGAATTGTTGCAAATGGTTCAAAAAGAAAAAGCTCCGGTCAAAGCGGCCAAATAATACTCGTTCCAACCAACTGAATGAAAGCTATTCGATGGAGCATATCGAATGACCTTTGACCCTGTTTATTTTGATAAAATATCAAGGAGTGAGGATATGAATAGAAAAATAAAAAGTACAGCTTTGGCTTTGATGGTAGTGACGGCTTGTGGAAGTGTGGCTATGGCACATCCTTACATGAAGAATCATCAAGACTATTATCAAAATCAGAGAGTCGTCCAAGCTGTGACTTCACAACGTTCATCCGGTGTATACTCAGTTGAGGTCGACAAAGTGTTGGACAAGACAAGTGTCGGTGTGGGTGAAAAACTGATGAGTCGCATCGGCGAAATTATTCGCGATGATGATTATGAAGATGCTACCGCTCGACAACAAGCTATTCAAAATGTGCTTGATAAAGAAAAAGCGGGCAAATTCACCGTAGCTGCCTACAACAACGATTACGGTCCGAAACATATAGATCTGTATATGATCTTTGATAGCGATCGTCTTGATGATCAAATGCGCAAGGCGGAAAGAGAACGTTCTCGCTGGGCGGATGAAAATTATGGTTTGAACCGCCGAGAAAGTCTTGCAGACCAGCAACATTTTGCAGATCGCATTAATGATGTGTTGAAACGTATCGGCGTGCCTTGGAGTATTGAAAAACTAACAGAAAAAGAAGATCGATCTTATTTTCATGACAAAGAAATATCCCGCCGTTCCGTATACGATGTCAACGAATATCGTGTCATCGACCATACGAATTCCTTGGCCAAAGAGGATTTGAAATCTTTACAGGATTTTGCAAAACCCTATATGGGTAAAAAAGTGCTTGGCAAGGATGTGTTCCGGGTAGAAGATGAAAATCAAGACTACTTAGATCGCGCCTATGGCAAGAACGTATATGAAGTCAGAGTAATGGAAGCTGCAGGACAGAATAATCGTTTGAATATTTACGTAGACCGAGCAGCGAACGGTCGTATACTGGGACAGGGACTCCGCTTGGGTGTCATAGATGAAACAAGGGCTTTGTCACGTGAAGATTTGCAACGAATTGATGATGTAGTGGCGGATTATCAAAAACGCAGCGGCAATGCAAAATCTCTAGCGGAGCAAGCCGAAGATGCAGTAGAAGCATATTTGGACAATGTGTATGGTAAAGATGCTTATGATACTAAATTGACTTATCGTCAAGGCAACTTCTACCAAATCCGAGTGAGACAACATTAATATCGGCATTAGTTGATAGATGTTTTCATGTGAATAGTTCATTGAGATGAGGAGGAAAGATATATGAAAAAAACAATTGCAGTGTTAGCTCTTTCGGCAGCTATTACGGGGGTTGTAAGTGCAGCTGATTACTATACGGTGCAACAATATAATCTGATTGACCGTACCGGAACTTTGACGGCGGAGAGCCGTGAGGAGATCGGACGAATTGCGGTACCTTTCTTGGGCACCAATATTCATGAAGATCGCATCGATCAAGCGGAAGATGTAGTAGAAAATTACTTGGATTCCGTTTTCGGCAAAGATGTATATGAAGTAGATATGGCAGATACAACGGTCAATAATACGATGGACATGTATATTGAGCGTGGAGATAATTATGACCGCAGAGGTGCTTTGACAGTTGCCCAACCGACCAATCCGGTGACGAGCAATGTATACGAATTGGTAGATGATAGCGGCAAGTTGACAGCTCAAGATCGTGCTGCGATTACAGATATCTTGAATCGTTATACCCAAGGTCAAATGAATTCGGAAAAATTAGCCGATGAAGCGGAAGATGCCGTAGAGCATTATTTGGATCATCAATACTCGGATCATTTGTATGATGCGGATATGATTTATCTTGCCCCCGGCAAATGGCGCTTGAAAGTATTCAGTGAAGTGAGTTCGACAGGTAAGCATGCGGCTGTAAAAGGCGTTATTTATCAGCTGACGGATTACACCGGTGCTTTGCAAGCGGAAGATCGTACAGCTATCACTGAGATCTTGGGACGCTTTACCCATGGCACGGCTGCTATCAGCAAATTGGCAGAACATGCGGAAGATGCCGTAGAGCATTACTTGGATGGCAAGTACGGCAAAGATGTCTACGATGTGGATATGAAAGTACTGCCGAATGGTAATTACGACGTTCAGATTAAACATGATTAAAAAGAGGAGCAGTTGCTCCTCTTTTTTACTTGACTTCATGTTCATGGATGTTTATAATAATGGATAATATTTTATGAAAAAGCGATGAACAAGATGGCATGCAGTGAAACGCCGTACAGAGAACTCGGGTAGGTGAGAGCCGAGTGGAACTAACCGCATGCGGATCACTTGGGAGCTGTGGCGGCGATAACCCGCCAACGGTCGCACCGTTATTGCAAAAGAGTGGCTACGGTCAATTGGGTGGTACCACGGGATTTTATCTCGTCCCTTTGGGACGAGTTTTTTTGTGCAATAAAAGGGAGGAATCATCATGGATTACGGCAAAACTTTACAATTGCCACAAACAGAGTTTCCGATGCGTGGGAACTTGCCGAAACGCGAGCCGGAATGGTTGGCGCTTTGGGAAAAAGAAGATGTTTATCACAAAAGTTTGGAACAACGTCAGGAGGCGCCCAAATTTGTTCTTCATGACGGCCCTCCGTATGCAAACGGTTACTTGCATATCGGTCATGCGCTCAATAAGACGTTGAAAGATATTATTTTGCGTTACAAAAATATGACGGGACATTATACGGCGTTTCGTCCCGGTTGGGATACGCACGGGTTGCCGATTGAACATGCAGTCATTAAAAATACCGGTTTGAAACGTCATGAAATGAGTGATTTGGAGTTGCGGGCCAAATGTTTGGCTTATGCCAAAGAGTTCATTGAAATTCAGAAAAAAGATTTCATCCGTTTCGGTGTCATGGGAGATTGGAATCGGCCCTACTTGACTTTTGATCCGATTTTAGAGGCCAAACAGTTGGAAGTTTTCGGTGAAATGGCCAAGAAAGGCTATATCTACAAAGGACGCAAAACTGTTTATTGGTGCCCGACTTGTGAAACGGCGTTGGCGGAAGCGGAAATTGAATACAAGGATAAAAAGTCGATTTCCATCTATGTAAAATTCCCCTTAGTGGATGCCAAAGGTCTTTTGCCGGAAAGTGTCAACCCGGAGAAATCTTACGCAGTCATCTGGACGACCACGCCGTGGACCATTCCGGCGAATGTGGCGATTTGCGTAAACCCTGAATTTGAGTACGTCTGGGTACAAGCAGGCGAAGAATATTACTTAATGGCACAAGAATTGGTGGAAACGGCAATGCAAGCCTGCAAGGTGGAAGATTATCAAATTGTTTCCCAACCCATTCAAGGTGCCGCATTGGAAGGTCTTGCGTTCCATCATCCATTCCTGCCCAGAGAATCCGTTGTACTGTTGGGTGACCATGTTACCTTGGAAGCCGGTACAGGCTGCGTTCATACGGCGCCGGGGCACGGGGTGGAAGACTTTGATGTAGTGATGAAATACGGTAATTTGCCGATCATTTGCCCGGTAGACAATAAAGGGAACTTGACGGCAGAAGCCGGCGAAGATTTGGCCGGTGAAAACGTGTTGGCCGGTGCCGATGTTGCGGTCATTAAAAAATTGGCCCATGCCGGGTATTTATTGGGCAAGTCTACGATTCATCATCAATACCCGCATTGTTGGCGTTGTAAAAATCCGGTTATCTATCGTGCGACCGAGCAATGGTTTGCTTCGGTGAAATCATACCGTCAAGATGCACTTCGAGCAGTAGATGAAACAAGATTTATACCGTCTTGGGGACATGACCGCCTTTATAATATGATTGCAGATCGTCAAGATTGGTGTATCTCTCGCCAGCGTGCATGGGGAGTGCCGATTCCGATTTTCTATTGTGAAAAATGTGGTCAGCACATCATCAATGACGAAACGATGGCAAGTGTGATTGAAAAAGTTCGTGCGGAAGGTACGGATGCCTGGTGGAAATATGATGCCAAAGATTTGTTGCTGGAAGGTTTTCGCTGTCCGCATTGCGGCCATGATGAGTTCCGTAAGGAAAAAGATATCATGGACGTTTGGTTTGACTCCGGCTCTACATGGAGCGGTGTGTTGGCCGTAGATGAAAATGCTGCATACCCGGCAGACTTGTACTTGGAGGGAAGCGATCAACATCGCGGCTGGTTCCACTCTTCGCTGTTGACTTCTGTAGCTGTAAACGGACACGCCCCTTACAAAGCAGTGTTAACCCACGGTTTTACGATGGACGGTGAAGGCCGTAAAATGAGCAAATCACTCGGCAATACGGTGGCACCTCAAGAAATCATCGACCAGTACGGTGCAGATGTGATGCGTCTTTGGGTATCAAGTACGGACTATCAGAGCGATCAGCGCCTTTCGCCGGAAATTATTAAGCAAATGAGCGATGTATACCGCAAGATTCGTAATACATTCCGCTACCTGCTGGGAAATTTGGCGGATTATGACCACGCCAAAGATGCAGTTGCCTATGACCGCCTCGAAGAGCTGGATCATTGGGCTCTGATGCGCTTGGAACAGGTGCGTGAACGAGTAAGTCAGGCTTACGAAGAGTATGAATTTCATGTGATGTACCACACGATTCATAATTTCTGCACGGTAGATCTTTCCGCAATTTATTTGGATGTCATCAAAGACAGATTGTATGCAGAAGCGCCAAACTCCTTGACGCGTCGGGCGGCACAAACAGTCATGCATGAGATTCTGCTCACATTAGTACGTCTGGTTGCACCGGTACTCGTCTTTACTGCAGAAGAAATTTGGCAGTTCTTGCCGGGACATGAAGAGCGTAAGGTCAGTGTTCATTTGACAGACTGGCCGGAAGCCAAACCGGAATATTTAAATGAAGATTTAGCGCAAGAATGGAATCGCCGCTTAGAGTTGCGCGGACAACTGCTCAAGTCCTTGGAAGAAGCTCGCCGTGATAAGACAATTGGCCACCCGTTGGATGCGGAAGTTCAGATCCGGGCGACGGGAGAAACATATCGCACATTGCAGGCGATGGAAAAGAACTTGGCCGCTTATCTCATCGTTTCCAAAGTAGTTCTTCACGACGGTTTGACTGACGGACCGACTCTGGAAGATAATGCAGAAATGCAAGTTCAAGTAGCGGCATCTACTGCACCGAAATGTGAACGTTGCTGGATGCATAGCGAAACCGTAGGAGAAAACTCAGATCACCCCACCGTTTGTGCACGTTGTGCGGCCGTGTTGGCAGAAATGAATATCGCAGGTGAATAATAAAAAAGAAGCCGATCAATTGATCGGCTTCTTTTTTATGAAATCTTTTCTATCAATCCTCTTGAATTATATATGTACGTATAGCTATTTTTATTTTGTCTGCGTGAGTTTGCTCATATATGAAAAATATAAAAGAAAGACAGACAATATCGATACAATAAATTGTAAGAAAGAAATCCTTTTATACTAGTAATAGTAGGAGAAAAAAAGAACGGTAAAAGATTGAAAATTTGCTTGACAAGAAAGAAAACAAGTGCTAATATAATCAAGTCGCATGGATACAGCGACACGGTTCTTTGAAAACTGAACAATGCAAGAATTGAACGCCAATGTGCGGGTTCATCGGATGATGAACTCGAGTCAATTTTAAAG
>JAEZZT010000056.1 GCA_023418435.1 Bacillota bacterium
ATGCTGTACAAATCTTTGCGGAACCGATTGAAAAAGTACTTTGTCGACATGCCGGTGAAGAATCATTTCGATTCGATTACGTCTTTTTGGATCCGCCATACCATACGGATCTGATCGAAAAAACATTGGCAGCCCTCGTGAAATATCAGTGTTTGGCCGAGTCGGCCATCATCATCCTGGAACAGAGCAATGATGAACCGGATATTATGGGGGACGAGTTTGAAGTATACAAAAGCAAGCGATACGGTAGTACAAAGTTAACTTTTTTACGGTATCAGGGAAAAGAGGCGAAGTAAATGCAAGTAGCTATTTGCCCCGGTAGTTTTGATCCGGTTACCAATGGGCATGTGGATATTTTTGAACGCAGTGCCAAATTGGTAGATAAATTAATCGTGGCGGTATTTGTCAATCCGGCCAAGACACCCATGTTTTCCATGGAAGAACGGGTCGAACTCTTGAAACAGGCAACGGCACATATTCCCAATGTAGAAGTCGATGCATTTTCCGGATTACTCAATGAATATGTCAGAGAAAAAGAATCTCGCTTGATTATTCGCGGCTTACGTGCGTTCAGCGATTTCGAATACGAGTTTCAACGAGCTTTGCTATTGAAGAATATGGACCCGCTCATTGAAACGGCTTTCATTATGACAAGTGGCGAATATTCGTTTTTAAGCTCATCGGGAGTCAGAGAATTGGCTCATTTCGGCGGTGAGGTAAGTAAATTGGTTCCGCCGTGTGTGGCGGCCGCGTTGAAAGAAAGAAAAAGATAAGGAGTGTTGAGGTATGGATACGCGCAAATTATTGGAAGAGTTGGAATACACCGTGATGAATGGATCGGATGTTCCGTTTACGAGCAAAAAGTTCGTGGATCGCGAAGAAGTTTCACGTATTATTGAGGCCATCAATGCTTCTTTACCGAATGAACTGGAAAGCGCCAAACGAGTCGTTGCCGACAAAGAACGAATCATTTTGGACGCGCAGAAACAAGCAGAAAACATCATTGCCCAAGCAAAAGATTACATTGCCAAAATCACAGAAGAAAGTGAATTGGTAAAAAATGCACAGGAAAGGGCCAATGAGATCATTACGTATGCAAATCAATCGGCAGATAACATGAAAAACAGTGCCTTGGTATATGCCACCGATGTTTTGCAATATGTGGAGCAGAACTTGGAAGGAACATTGGAATCTCTGCAGAAAAACAGAGAGAGCTTGATGAACCAAAATGCGAGTTCCACTGAGGACAAACAATAAAAAGCCCGCCAGGGCTTTTTTTGTCAAGTAATTAAATTGACGTAAGAAGGTCTGAAACGTATAATAGACAAAAAGAAAAGGTAGTGGAGGCGGATATGAACGAAAAATACAATCCTGCTGAGATCGAGAGCAAATGGCAGGACAAATGGTTTAGTGAAAATACTTTTCGGACGCAGGCGGACGAAAACAAGAAGAAATACTATGTATTGGAAATGTTTCCATATCCTTCGGGAAACTTGCACATGGGCCATGTCAGAAATTATTCGATTGGCGATGTGCTGGCCAGATTCCGCACGATGCAGGGGTACAATGTACTGCATCCGATGGGCTGGGATGCGTTCGGTATGCCGGCAGAAAATGCAGCCATCCAACGAGGCATTCATCCCGGTGAGTGGACAATAAGCAATATCGAAAATATGAAACGCCAGCAAAAGGCCTTGGGCTTGGCGTATGATTGGGAGCGGGAAGTAGCGACCTGCAAGGAAGACTACTATCGTTGGACACAACAATTATTCGAGCTGTTTTATGAACGCGGCCTGGTATATCGCAAGAAAGCCAAAGTCAATTGGTGTGAACATTGCCATACGGTATTGGCGAATGAACAAGTCATCGACGGTTGTTGCTGGCGCTGTGACAATCCCATCGTCAAAAAGGATTTGGAACAGTGGTTCTTGAAAATTACGGACTACGCAGACCGTCTATTGGAAGATTTGGATAAATTGCCCGGTTGGCCGGAACGCGTCAAGATGATGCAATACAATTGGATCGGACGCAGCGAAGGGACGGAGTTCGTCTTCAAAGTAGCCGATATGCCGACCGAGGAAATCAAAGTATATACCACGAGAGTGGATACGGTCTATGGCGTTTCCTATGTCGTCCTGGCACCGGAGCATCCCTTGGTGGAATCTTTGCTGGCGGACAATCCCAATGCCGCGGAAGTACGTGCATTCGTGGAACAAGTCAGAAACCTGAACGAATTGGACAGAACGTCCGAAGGTGTGGAAAAAGTCGGTATGTTTACCGGCGGGTATGCCATTCATCCGCTGACCGGTAAAGAAGTACCGATTTGGATTGCCAACTATGTCCTGCCGGAATACGGTTCCGGAGCGGTCATGGGCGTTCCGGCACATGATGAAAGAGACTGGGCCTTTGCTCGTAAATACGATCTGCCCATCCACTTGGTTGTGCAAAACGCCGAGCGCAACTTGGTTCTGGCCGAGATGGACAATGCCTTTACCGAGGACGGATACCTCGTCGACTCCGGAGAATTTACCGGCCAGGAGAGCGCCCAAGCGAGAGAGAATATTACCGCCCATTTGCATGAAGCGGGTTTGGGGAATAAAAAAGTCAATTATCGTTTGCGCGACTGGTTGATTTCCCGTCAGCGGTATTGGGGAGCACCGATTCCGGTCGTATATTGCGAAAAATGCGGTACGGTACTCGTTCCCAAAGAAGATTTGCCGGTCACACTTCCGTTGGACGTGGACTTTGTGGCAGGAGCGACTTCGCCGTTGGAAACATCGAGTGAGTTTTTGCATTGCACATGCCCCAAATGCGGCGGTCCGGCACGTCGTGAAACGGATACCATGGATACATTCATCGACTCGTCGTGGTACTTCCTTCGCTACACGGATGCGAATAACGAGACCGCGCCCTTTGATCCGGATAAAGCCAACTATTGGATGCAAGTAGACCAATACATCGGCGGCATTGAGCATGCCATCTTGCACCTCATGTACTCGCGTTTCTTCACCAAGGTATTGCATGACGCAGGCTTGGTCGAAGCGGAAGAGCCATTTGCCAGATTGCTTACGCAAGGCATGGTACTGAAAGACGGTAGCAAGATGTCCAAATCCAAGGGCAATGTGGTGTCGCCGGAAGAGATCGTGGCCCAATACGGCGCCGATACGGCGAGACTCTTTATACTCTTTGCGGCACCGCCGGAACGGGATTTGGACTGGAGTGACCGCGGCGTGGAAGGGGCATTCCGTTTCCTGAATCGCGTGTGGCGCGTGGTCAAGAAATATGTGGAAATGCCGAGCGAAGAAAGAGAATGGACGGCCGCTGAAGTAAATCTTCGTCGGGAATTGCACAAAACCGTCCAAAAGGTAACGCATGATTTGGACGGGCGTTACAACTTCAACACGGCGATCAGTTCGATCATGGAATTGGTCAATGCCATGTCCTCGCATGCCGATGGAGCACAAACTATCGAACGTCGTTTGCAGACTGAAATCGTGCGCGATTTGATTCTACTCTTGGCACCCTTCACACCGCATATTGCGGAAGAATTGTGGCAAGAAACGAATCAGCAGGACTATCCGAGCGTGCATCAGGCGACTTGGCCGGAAGTGGATGAGTCCGCATTGACCGTACAGGAATTGGAGATTGCCGTACAGGTCAATGGCAAAGTTCGCGATACATTGGTCATTGCCGTGGACGCAGATCGTGATGAAGTGGAAAAAGCCGCATTGGCTCTCCCGCGTGTGCAGGAATTCATCGGCACGCAGGAAATCCGCAAAGTCATCGTCATTCCGCAAAAAATTGTCAATATCGTAGCGAAGTAAACTTCGCAAATATAGAAGTAGAATTCCGACAGCTCGGCATGGCCGGGCTGTTTTTCTTTTTATTTTCGGCAATCATGGGTGTTTTTTAGACCGAAAAGCCAAGAGTAGGTAGAAGACGATCCTTAGATTGATGTAATATAGGTAGTAAGATAGGCGGAAGAGGATCTAATAGCAAGCATACATAGACCGGAATACGAAAACTAAAGAAAGCGAATAAGTTTTTGAATAAACAAATTAGGTCGCATATAGAAAAAATAAGGCATCCGGAGAGGGTGTATGGTAAGCAATGGAACGAATACTCTAGCGAGCGTAAAAAGTCTTTTGTGAAGCACTGGAAAAAAGAAATTAGTACTTTCAGTAAGAATAAGTCGGATAATGCGAAAAAGATAAAGGAGTTGAGAAATAAATGATTGAACTAGGACGAACCCCAACCAAGGAAGAAGTAGAGGCTCTTATACAGAACTTATGGGAAAGAGCTCAAGATGATGCCGTAGAATTCAATAAGATGAAAGAGTCTTGCTCTCCACAGGAGGAGGATCCTTTTCAGGGGGGAGTAGCGGTGACACACACCTATATTTTAGACGGAATCGCACAGTGGGCGGACATTAACGATATCCCTATCAATGTGGATTTAGAAAAGTGGGCTCGGGACAATCTGTTCTAAGTAAGGGAAATAAATGAGAGCGCATTACACAAATAACTTTGGTCGATTTTTCCCTAAGTATGTGGGTATATATGATAGTCCCCTCCTCAAGCGAAAAAATACCAGAAACGATACCGACAAATTGGATCGGATTTCATGAAGTGAATAGTTTTAAAGGAGATTGCACGCATACCGGCGTGCATTTCTTTTTGTCCGCCTATTACTGTGTTATTGTGTAGGTGTAAAAGGACGAGCTCCCCAAGGCTTGTCCTTTTGCCATTCTATCCTCCTTGTCTTAGTGGGTATGTGGGCTTTCGTCTCCTTTCACCACATGCCCACATAAGGTTGTAGGAGCGTAGCTTAACGGTAGAGCAACAGTCTCCAAAACTGTAAGGTGGAGGTTCAAGTCCTTCCGCTCCTGCCATTATGGGTAGTTTTTAGACCGAAAGTGAGAAAAAAGAAATATACAGGAAGATACGTAAATTGATATAATATAGGGGATAGGATGGGCGGAAGAGGATCGAATAGTAAACATATAGAGACCGGAATACGAAAACTAAAGAAAGCGAATAAGTCTTTGAATAAACAAATTAGGTCGCATATAGAAAAAATAAGGCATCCGGAGAGGGTGTATGGTAAGCAATGGGAAGGTATTCCTGCGGCCCGACGAGAATCAAGGTTACAACATTGGAAGACAGAAATTAGAGCGTTTACTAAAAGTAAGTCGGATAATGCGAAGAAGATAAAGGAGTTGAGAAATAAATGATTGAAATAGGAAGAACACCCACCAAGGAAGAAGTGGAGTCTTTGTTGCAAAATTTATGGGAACGGGCTCAAGGCGATGCGGAAGAATATATTGAGATGAAAGAAAAATCTCCTCATCCAGAGCAAAGAGATCTTTTTAAATGTGGGGTTGCTGAAACGCATACATATATTTTGGAAGGTATCGCGCAATGGGCAGAAATTAACGACATTCCTATTAATATAGATCTAGAAGAATGGGCGAGAAAAAATCTAATTTAAAGGGGATTAGAACTCGTGAAAAAAGAAATATGTACCAATAATTTTGGCAGATTTTTTCCAGAATATGCTGGAAAAAATGGTACGCCTTTGCTCAAGAAGAAGATACCTAATTATATTCCTACCAAGTGGATCGGATTTCATGAAGTGAATAGTTTTAAAGGAGATTGCACGCAAACCGGCGTGCATTTCTTTTTGGACGA
>JAEZZT010000132.1 GCA_023418435.1 Bacillota bacterium
GTATAGCCCTTCTTTTTGTGCATGAATGGCAGCCGAGGAGATGCCTTCACTTTCCAGTGAAATGTCCTCTTTCTGCCCGTCCGGTCGCAAAAGCGTGAGGCCGGCAAATGTATTGCGATCGGTCAGCCCGTCTACCGGATAATGATGCCCCCAACCGATATACATGCGGGTGAAAGCAAGACCGTCTTTTTTGGCAACGGGGCTCCAATCCGTCAGATTGACCCATAGTGCATGGGCGTGAGCCGAAAAGGGAAGTGCGAAGATGAATAGCCAGGCCAGTAAAAACTTTTTCATTGGGACTCTCCCTTCTTTTGAACGATGCCTCGTACCGCTTTCAGAAATTTGGGACGGGGAATGAGGACGCTATGGCCGCAACCGCAGCAACGAATCCGAAAATCCGTGCCGATGCGCTGGATTTCCCACTCTTTGCTTCCGCAAGGATGGGCTTTTTTCATGGTTACGATATCGCCGATTTGGTAATTAATCATGGTGATCTCCTTTGACTTCAGGGGTATAACGAGGAACGGTGTAGCTGCCTTGCGGCATGAGGCAGATCGGAGCTTGTGCACCTAATTTCCGTTCCGCCATGGCAAGCGCTTCCTCGACGGAATGGACAGGGGTGAAAAAGGCGGTCCGTGCATCCTCATCCGGAAGAGAGGATACCAGGTAGAAATCCGCTTTTTTCATTAAGCGCGTGACGGCATAGGCTTTGTGGCGTCCGATTTGGAAGTCGGCACGGACGGAATCCTCAATCGCCTCGGGAGAGGGATATTTGCGTACTGCCGCATCAAATTCTGCCGAACCGCTACCTTCACGGCACTCCGCCAAGAGAATGACCACACCACCGGGTGCTACTGCACAAGCGGCATTGTCCATCGTCTTTTGGGCCTGATAAATATTGATGTCTTTGGGATAACCGCCGCAAGTAGCGATGACAATGGGATATTCCTGCGGAATGGGTACTCCATTCATGCTGTCGACCAAGCGACAAGCTTGGCGATGCGCACTGATATAGTCGCCGGCAAACACGCCGACGAATTCTTTTTTCTCGTTGAGGACGGTATTGAGCAGAAAATGCGGTCGATGCAGTTCGCAACCTTCCACTTGGTCCAAGTAAATGGGGTTGCGATCCAACTCGCCGATGGTTGCCGCCGGATCCAGCATGAGGGAATGATTGGCTCGTATCGTCTCGGCAGCGGAAACGCCGGGAAAGAGTGCCTTGCGGCCGCCTCCGAAACCGGCAAAGAAATGGTGCACTACGGAGCCGGTAAGGATCAAGAAATCCGCCTCGACGGCCTCTTTGTGAAATGCAACGGGAGTTCCGTACGAGGTAGTCCCGAGCGGAATGAAATCTTCGCTTTTTCGCGCCTCTGAATTGAGGCAACGCAAGCGTTGATACATGTCGGCACCGACTTGGGAGATCATTTCCTCCTCGGTCATGGGGCGATGCATTCCCAAGGCGAACAATACGGTGATATTTTCGTCGGGCACGCCGGCCTGGTTGAGCTCTGCAACGAGAATGGGAAGGAAGATATCCGTATGAGCGATCCGGGTCGTGTCATTGACAATGATGGTGACTCGACTGCCGGCACGGACCGATTCTTGTAATGGCGGTGCATCGATCGGATTGCGTAGGGCTTGCAAGATCGCCTCGTGCGGATCGGAAAGAATCGGCATCTCCCGCATTTCCAGAATATTTGCGATACGATCTTCCGGGATAGAAAATGTTTTTTCGCTGTGGCCGTAGGGCATGGTGATTTTCATAGGATCCTCCGGGTAATGATATACTGTCTCAATAATTGAACGACGGGTGGAATCATGACGAGCTGCAAGACGATTCCGGGCCAAGCATGGAGAAAGGCGCCTGCCCAAAACAGGGGCAATGTAAAAGGCCGGTCACTGAAACCGAGCAATAGCCATTGGGCCAATCCCCAAATGATTCTGCCGCCGAGCATGGCGCAGATGAGCGAAAGATACAGACCGCGCCAACCTTTTGTCCGCCATTTTTGCTCGGCATAACCGGCAATGGCACCGTAGGCGGCCAGCTCGAAGGCCATGGCGATAGCGGATGGATAGAGTACCGGCAAGCTAAAGAGAAAAGAGCGCAGCAAGGGAAGAATAAATCCCACTTGCATACCGTACCGAGGCCCCAAAATGAAGCCGCTGATCAGCACCGGAATGTGCATCGGGAGCAGCGCCTTGGTAAATATCGGCACTTGCCCCACGAAAAAGGGGAGAACCAAACCGATGGCAATACAGAGTGCTGCCATTATGCGTGCGTACATGAATCCTCCTCGAGTTTTATTTTTATTATATCAGAAACGGGAAAGGTGATGGCCGGAATAAAAAAGACTGCAGGGAACCGGAATGATCCGGCTCTCCGCAGTCCGAGATGGGTTATAAAACTTCGTGCAACACGATGGTTTGCTCTCTGGAAGGGCCTACCGAGATAATGCCCAACGGCACGCCGACGAGTTCGGCCAGTCGTTCCAGGTAGCGGCGGCAGTTTTCGGGCAACTCCT
Organism: Bacillota bacterium; assembly: GCA_023418435.1. Taxonomy (GTDB): domain Bacteria; phylum Bacillota; class Negativicutes; order Veillonellales; family Negativicoccaceae; genus JAEZZT01. Next base: position 2,523 of record JAEZZT010000132.1, read on the forward strand.
CATAGTTACGAATGCCGCTGGTATCTTCGCTCCAACCCGGCAGTTCCTCGTAGATCGGTTCCACTTCTTCCAAGAGGTCGAGATCGGCCGGATATTGCGGCAAATCTTCACCGTGATAGCGATATCCCTTGCAAATTTTAACGGTATCCAAGTCGTCCAAAATATCCAAACGGGTAATCGCCAAGTAGTCGAGGCTGTTGAGCATGGCGGCATATTTGACGCCCACCGCATCCAACCATCCGATACGGCGCGGACGACCGGTGACCGTGCCGTATTCATGACCGCGTTCACGGAGCATATCGCCCACCTCATCGAACAATTCGGTGGGGAAAGGACCGGCACCGACACGGGTGGAATAGGCTTTGACGACACCGAAAATATTATTCATGCGATGCGGACCGATGCCGGCACCGATGCAGGCACCGCCGGCAATCGGATGGGAGCTGGTGACATAGGGATATGTACCATGATCCAAGTCCAACATAGTAGCCTGTGCACCTTCGAAGAGGATGGACTTCCCTTCCTCCATGTAATGATGCACGCTATAGTTCGTGTCCTTGACATAGGGACGCAAACGATCGGCATAAGCACAATATTCTTCGTACATGGAGTCGAAATCGAAACCGTCGATTTCATAGTATTTTTCGAACAAGCGGTTCTTTTGTTCCAAGTTTCGTTTCAGTTTTTCGGCAAACACTTCCGGCTTGATAAAATCGGACATGCGAATACCGATTCGATTTACTTTGTCGGCATAGCAAGGACCGATGCCGTTCTTGGTCGTGCCTATTTTCTGACTGCCTTTCAAGGCTTCTTCTGCTTCATCAAGTCGTACGTGGTAAGGAAGTACCACATGCGCGCGGTCCGAGATTTCCAAAGCGCCTACATCGACACCTTTGGCGATGATCGCATCCAACTCGGCAATCAGTCCCTTGGGATCGATGACGACGCCCGTGCCGATGACACAGGCCTTGCCCGGGTACATAATACCGCTGGGCAATAAACGCAAGGCAAATGCCTGCCCGTCGACGACCACCGTGTGACCGGCATTGTTGCCGCCTTGCGAACGGACCACCACATCTGCTTTGGCAGCCAAATAATCTACTATCTTTCCTTTTCCTTCATCGCCCCATTGGGTGCCGATGACCATTGCTGTTGTCATGTAATTACTTCCTTTCTTTAAAGGCCGAACCGGGAGAAAACGGTATCCACGTGGTTCAGCATGGCATGTGGATCGAAACAGGCGCGAACTTCTTCTTCCGAGAGATAGCGACGAAGGTCTTCATCCTTCAACAAGTTGGGCAAGAACGGTTCGCCTTCCAACCAACGTTTCATGGCATTGCGCTGTACCCAACGATACGCATCATCGCGCATAGCGCCGTGATCCACCAGAGCCAACAGCACACGTTGGCTGTAAATCAAGCCACCGGTACGATCCAAATTGGCAGCCATCGCCTCCGGATAGACGAGCAATTTATCCACGACGCGAGTGAAGATTTTCAACATATAATCCAACGTGATGGTGGCATCTGCCAAAATCACACGTTCTACCGAGGAGTGGGAAATATCTCTTTCATGCCAAAGTGCTACGTCTTCCAAGGCAGGAATACTGTACCCGCGCAACAATCTGGCGAGACCGGAAACGCGCTCGCAAGTGATCGGATTGCGTTTGTGCGGCATGGCGGAAGACCCTTTTTGCTTAGGCGAGAAGTATTCTTCCGCTTCCCGGATGTCGGTGCGTTGCAAATTACGGATTTCCGTTGCGAATTTATCCAAGGAAGAACCGATGACAGCTAAAGTCGTAATGTAGGCTGCATGGCGGTCCCGTTGCAAGACTTGCGTAGAAATCTTGGCCGGTGTGAGGCCCATTTTCTTACATACATAATCTTCAACAAAGGGATCTACATTGGCATACGTGCCGACGGCACCGGAAATTTTGCCGACGGCAATTTCTTCCCGGGCGGCACGCAAACGGCGCAAGTTTCTTTCCGTTTCATCGTACCAAAGCAACAATTTCAAGCCGAATGTCGTCGGCTCCGCATGAATGCCGTGGGTACGTCCCACCATGGCGGTGTATTTGAACTCGACCGCACGGCGACGAAGCACATCACGGAACGCTTCCAGGTCGGCGATCAAAATATCGGTTGCCTGCACCAGCATCGCGCAAAGTGCAGTGTCCTTGACGTCGGTGGATGTAAGTCCCATGTGAATATACTTGGCATCCTCGCCGACATATTCGCCGACAGCGGTCAGGAAGGAAATAATGTCATGATTGATTTCTGCCTCAATTTCGTGGATGCGATCAATATCGAAGTCTGCTTTTTCGCGAATGACTTCTACCGCTTCTTTTGGAATGACCCCAAGCTCGGCCTGTGCTTCGCAAGCATAGATCTCAACGTCAAGCATGCGACGAAATTCATTTTCCTCATTCCAAATTTTGCCCATTTCTTCCTTGGTATAACGTGGTATCATAGCTAGACCTCCTTAGCCTTTAGCGGTCGCGCGTTCGCAAATTTCACGGCCGACTACTACGCCGGCTACCGATGCCTGAATCAAGCCGCGCGTAATGCCGGCTCCATCACCGATAGCAAAGAAATTAGGAATCTTCGTTTCCAGTTTATCACTTAAATCCAAGCGCGAGGAGTAGAATTTGACCTCTACGCCATAAAGAAGTGTATGTCTCGAGTTGGCACCCGGGGCCACTTCGTCCAATGCCTCGAACATTTCCATGATGTCTACCAAGTGACGATAGGGCAAGACCAGGGAGAGGTCGCCCGGTGTGGCGCTCGGCATCGTGGGATGGACGAGACCGCGACGGATGCGTTCCGGAGTGGAACGTCTGCCGTCACGCAAGTCGCCGAGGCGCTGGACGATTGGGCCGCCGCCGAGCAGATTGGCCAGGCCGGCAATGGATTTGCCGTAGGCGATCGGTTCTTTGAACGGCTCGGTAAAGCTCTTGGACACCAAGAGTGCAAAGTTGGTGTTGGGGCTCTTCTTGTGAGCGTAGCTATGGCCGTTGACCGTCATCAGACCGCCGTTGTTTTCGGTGACGACGAAACCGTTCGGATTCATGCAGAACGTACGCACTTGGTCATCGAAAGAACGGGAGAAGTAAATCAGCTTCGACTCATACACGACGTCGGTGATGTGCTGGAATACTTCGGCGGGCAATTCGACGCGCACGCCGATATCAACGGCGTTGCTCGACAGATCCAAGCCCGCTTGTTTGACTTGGTTGATAAACCATTCGGAGCCTTCACGCCCGGGGGCTGCGACCAAGTATTCCGAGGTAATCGTTTCGTCACCGATACGGATGCCTTTGTACACACCGTCTTCGATCAGAATTTCCGTTACTTCGGTATCGCATCTGACGTCGACCTTGCCGCTGAGAGCCTCGCGCATATTGGCGAGAATATCGGCGTTCACATCCGTGCCCAAATGACGGATGCGAGCCGGCACCAACGCCAAGTCGGAAGCCGCCGCCCGTCTTTTCAGATCGTGGATGGCCTCTCTATGTTCGTCGCCGTAGACTTTGCGATCCGCACCGCCATAGCGACAGTAAATTTCATCTACATAATCGATTTCTTTTTGCAAATCCGCTTTGCTCATGAAATCATCCAAGTTACCGCCGTATTCGGTGGTCAGCGTCAATTTGCCGTCGCTGAAAGCACCGGCACCGCCCCAACCGCAGACGATATTGCGGCGCCGCTCGGGTACGGGTGCCTTGCGGTCACCATTGACTTCGACGCGATGGTGGATATCGTGGCCTTTCTCCAATACCAATACCTTCAGATTGGTTTCGGCCAACTCCAACGCAGTAAAGATACCGGCGGGACCGGCCCCGATGATAACTACATCGTACTGTTTCATTTTCATCTCTCTCTTTCGTCGGGAAGTATATTCATAAAAACAGCTCAAAAAAGTACGGGGACTTTTTTGAGCATGGTGTTTCCCTTTCACATAATAGCAATTGAAGGGCGGTAGTGTCAAATTTTTCGAAGGATTTTTCGAAGTTTTTCAAAAATATTCGGATAGATGCGAATGAATTTTCCGGACAAGTGAAATAAAATTACTCGTGCGCAAGTGACATAGGAATGAAAAATAAAGATTTTTACGAAATGGCTGCGAATATCAGCGCGAATAAACACAAAAGGACGAGAAGAACTCGCCCTTTGAGATTTTTTTAGAACAAAGTGAAAGGGAGTAAATTGCCCCTCTTGTTTGTTTGAAAGTTTTACAATATACTTAAATAAGTAAGAGTATTAGAAACATGCTAAGAGGAGCGGAACTACCAACGGGGCGATCAGTGCCGTAATCACTCCCATGAATATCATGGCGACACTGGCCATGACTCCGGTGCGTTCACTATCCTCGTAAGCACGGGCCGTACCGGTACCATGCGCACTGAAGCCGAATAACAATCCCTTGAGCATGGGGTTGCGGATTTTCAGCAACCTTACCAAGGCAACCGTCATCAACATGCCGATGACGCCGGTCAGAATCACGAAGACGGCAGTGATCGTGGCATTTCCTCCCAACATGGAAGACACATTCATGGCAATCGGCGTGGTGATGGAGCGAGGTGCCAAGCTCAGCGTGTAGATGCGGTCTACACCGAAGAAGTAGGTCGCTCCCATCGTAGTGGCAATGGCAGCGGTTGCCGCCACCAAACCGACGATGCAAAGTTCCGGCAAGTAGCGTTTTACCAATTTGCGTTGGCGGTACAAAGGAATCGCAAACGCGACGGTCACAGGCTCCAAAAGCCATTGCAAAAATACGGCGCCACTGCGATACGAAGTGTAAGGGATTTTCATGGACATCAGAAATACGACGATTAAAATCGGACAGAGCAGAATCGGTAGGAACCAAATTTTCTTGGTGCGACCATACATTTCTTTGATCATGTAGTAGATGGCCAGGGTACCGATAATGGAAAGAATCATTTCTATCATCTGCGGATCCCCCTTCGTTTGGCTTTGAGTACAATCATCGCCGACACGGAAATCACCCACAGCATGACCAAGATGCTGATGATGACGGCAGCGACCAGGAAAGCGCCCAGGCGACCGAATAATTCAGTATATTGCATAATACCTACTGCGGCAGGTATAAAGAAGAGCAATAGGTCTCTAATCAATAAATCGGCACCGTCTTCCAACCAGTGAAGGCGAACCCAGCCGCGACAAAGGGCAAGATACAATACGCCCATACCGACGAGAGCGCCGGGAATGGGGATCCGGAACATCGCTGTCACCAGATCACTGATATAAGCAATTAAGCCCAGCAGGACGATTTGCGCTGCTGCGCGAAACCAAAACATAGTATACCTCCTGAAATTACGATTGTACTATAGTAACTCATTTTGCAAAAAAAATAAAGCCCACAGCGAACAATAATACTACAAGGAAGAAAGGTATGTGAACGTTATGGATTTGACTCATTTAACTTATTTCTTAGAAGTGGCGCATTACAAATCATTTACGAAAGCCTCTCAAAATCTGCACATTAGCCAGCCGTCCATTTCCAAGGGGATCAAAACCTTGGAGGAAAAGTGGAAAGTTCGACTTTTCCATCGTCATGGCAAAACCATCGAATTGACGGAAGTCGGCGAAGCTATTTTACCGAAGATTGAAGAGATTATCGATCGCTTCTATCGTTTGCAGGAAGAAGTAAGTGATCCCAGCGTGTTGCGTGCCGGCAAATTGAAAGTAGGACTTCCGCCGTTGATCGGGGCATTTTATTTGACGAGTTTCCTCAAATCTTTCCGCGAAGTCTATCCCAATATTGAATTATGTTTTGTGGAAGAACCGTCCGGAAAAATTGAAAATATTCTGGAGGATGGCGGTATTCATTGTGGATTTTGTGCGATTCCCACCGTGTATGGACGTCATGAGACTTTGATCTTGGCACGAGAAAAACTACGCGTTTTCATGCGGGAGGATCATCCTTTGGCACGCAAAGAAAAGATTCGTTTGACGGAATTGGCGACCGAGCCCTTGGTGCTTTTCGACCGGGAATATTCGCTTTATCGCATCCTGATGCAGGAGTTCCAAGCCAAACTCATTCAGCCCAATATCATTTTGCAGTCTCATGACTGGGAATTTTTAACCGGTATGATTGCAGAAGGAAGCGGTGTATCCGTATTGCCGGAATGCACGGAGAGATTTTTACCGCGAGCTTACGCCAATATCGTCAGTCGCCCCTTGGTAGAGCCGGTGGTACAATGGATCCCGGGATTGATTTGGAAAAAGAAATCCTACGCCAGCTCTCCGGCAGAGGTGTTTGTCGACTATTTCCGCAAATACTTTATCGGAGAAGTCGAAAGCAAGCCTCGTCATCTCACGAAAAAATAAAAAGTCATAATAATGAGCCCCTACGCCGTTGCGGCCGGGGGCTTATTATATATCGGTATACATGGTAGAGATGCTAAATAGAGGCCTTGCCTGGATTTTCCACTTCGTAGTCCCGTAGACGAGCGAAGTACGCAGGCGCTTGCGAGCCGATATCGAGAACTCGATGAGATGGGATGAAAATCGGTAGAGGATTGTGCAAAAGCGCGGTGCGAATGATTTCCAAAGAGATGGTATCGGCAAGCGCCGCATATAATTCCTCGATAGAGATGAATGTACCATAGGGCACATAGGCCAAGGCATTCCAGACTGCGACTTCCTCTGTAGTCCCCTGTGGAGCATAAGGGATGCCGAAGGATTCCTGGAAGGAAACCCCATAATGGTGCAGTTGTTGGTGGGCGTTTTCCAAAATGCGCTGGGTCTTGCGAATGATCCTTGCATCATTTCCGCAAGGCGTAAATATTGGCGACGTCCAATGGTCCGCTTGGAAAATGGAATCAGCCGGTGTAAAGCGAGTCAATCCGTCGGCGGTTGCCGAGAGTCGGATCGTTTGGTCGGCTGCTGTCCAAGTGAGTGTCATTTCCGGTAACAACGATGAATTAGTCATGTATGCGCCCTTTCGTGCTGAAGTAGCCATTTTTTGACTTGAATTCCCTCGGGATCACTGTAGCCGCCCAAGCCATGCTTGGCCACTACACGATGACAGGGAATAAAAATCGGTAACGGATTTTGTCCGCAGGCATTGGCAACGGCACGGACGGCCGAAGGCTTACCGATTTCCGTGGCGAGTTCTTGATAAGTCACGGTTTGACCGAAGGGGATCCGAAGCATGGTTTGCCATACCTGCATTTGAAACTCCGTACCTTGCAAGTCGAAGGGAATGATAAAGTGGTAGCGATCTCCGGCCAAGTGTTCTTCCAATTGGGCGAACGCTGCGCTTAACCAATTGTCGGCCTCCATGATGGCAGCTCCGCAAGAACCCGCGTCCGCCTCCTCGTGCAGATCGCCCCAAGTAGCATGGTACAAGATGGAGGATGCGGGATGGAAATGAGTGAGTCCTTCGGCGGAGGCGCCGATCTCCGCCCGGCCGCCTTGATAGGACCAGTAATAGCGACTAATAGTTGTTTTCATTTAAAAAAGTGCATCCTGTAAAAAACCGCTTTCGGCTTGAAATATTTGAGGTCCGATTTCCAGCGTGCTTAGGAGTATGCGCGGATCATCGAGATTTTTTTCGCGGAGTGCTTGAAGAACCAGGTTGCCGCAGATCAATGCATCTTCATCGGCTTGATGATGATGAAATTCGTAACCGAACAGTTTGCCTAAATTATTGAGTGCATACGACGGCAAGTTGGGCCATACTTTACGAGCCATTTGTACGGTGCAGCCGAACTCGAAGTAAGGTAGGCTCAACCCATAATGTGCTAACGAGTTGCGCAATACCGTTGTATCAAACTCGGCATTGTGGGCAAAAACGAGATCATGTTCAAAGTAGGGGACAAACTCCGGCCAAATTTCCGCAAATGTCGGTGCGTTCGCAGTATCTGCCGGACGAATTTGATGAATGCGTATGGTGTCGTCTTCATAGTGGTTTTCCGGGGGCTGACATAAACGTGCCAAACTCTCCACCGGTTTGCCATCGCGAAAACGTATAACAGCTAACGAACAGGCGCTATTTGCTTCCTTTGTTGCCGTTTCAAAATCAAAAGTTACAAAATTCATTTTAACCATCCTTTCGACATCATTATAGCATTTACATGACGGAACTGCTTAGGTATGGTAAAATATTTTTATAGAAAAAATTCGATAAATTGAGGAGTTGAGTATCATAGAGTTTAAATCGTTTCATTTGGAAGACAAACCGATCCTGGATCGGTTTTTTGCCGAGCATCATTATGAACAATCGGAATGTGCGTTCGGCACTTTGTTTATTTGGCAGCATGCGTTTCGCCTGGCCTGGGCGGTCGAAGAGGATGTGCTCTTTATTCGGGCGGGACGCTACGGGCATGAATTTCTCTTGCCGCCATTTTCCGGCGAAAACAACTCCTTTGTCAACGGGTTGCGGTTGGCGGCACATTGGTTTGAAGATCAGGGCTTGCCTTTCTTGTTGAAAGGGGCGTCCCCCTGGGTGGTGGAGCGGATGAAGGAACTATGCCCCAATTGCTATACATTCACCGCGGATCGAGATAATTTCGAGTATATTTACAGCACCCAGGACTTGATTCAGTTGCCGGGCAAAAAGTTCCGTGAAAAAAGAAATCGGGTCAATGGTTTCCGGCGGGATTACTTCGGCTATGAATACGTCGATATCGGTCCGGAGCACAAAGCGGAATGTATGGAAGTGGCGACTCGTTGGTTGGATGATCATCAAACGACGACGGACATGGAGGAAGAACAACAGGGAATTGCCATGTTGTTCGATCACTGGAACGATTTGGGCGTCAAAGGCGGTGCGATTCGTCTGGGCGGCAAAATCATCGCATTTTCCATCGGTGAGTACTTGAATCCGGATATGGCGGTCATTCATATTGAGAAAGCGGATCCCGAGATTCGCGGCAGTTACCAGATCATCAATCAGGAATTTGTGCAGCACGCTTGGGCAGATACGCTATATATCAATCGTGAAGAAGATATGGGCATTGACGGTTTGCGACAAGCGAAGGAGAGTTACCATCCGATTCGCTTTGCCGAAAAATATGATATTCGCTTGGTAGATGATTGTGAATGCGAGGAAGTCCATGGCTGAGGTCATTCGTTTGGCGACTCGGGAGGATCAAGGACGCTTGGAAGATCTGTGGGACTCCTGTTTTGAGAAACGTACGGAGCCTTTTTTCCAATTTTATTTTGGAACTTGTTTCCGACCGGAAGAGTGTTTGTTGCTTGAGGTGAATGGAGAATTGAGATCCGCCGTGCACTTGCGTCGCTATGATTTATGCGTGCGAGGTGTCGCTTGCCCCGTGACTTATATCGTCGGGTTGGCGACTTGGGAAGAGCATCGCGGTCGTGGGTATGCCTCGCGCCTCTTGAGTGCGGCGTTGGCGGAAAGTCGACGCTTGGGACGGTATGCCAATATTCTCATGCCATCGGCGGCCGGCTTTTATCAGCCGGAAGGTTGGGGGCTCTATTGTCACCAATGGCAACGTAGCGCGGCACTGTCCTACTTGCGACAATGGGCGTCCCGCTGGGAACTGGAGGGCGATTTGGAAGCGCGCTGGCTGGCGCTCGACCGGGCTGCGGATTGTGCCGAAGTATATGAAGCGTTTGCAAAAGATTTTTCCGGCTATGCATGCCGCAAGAAGGAAGATTGGCAGCGTTGGTTGCAGGGGAATCTTTTGGAAGGCCAAGTGTTGGCAATCTATCGTGATGAGGCACCGGTGGCGTATGCCGCCTACAGCCAGACGGACACGGAGCTGACGGTGAGCGAGTGGGCGGCTTTGGATGCCAAAGCAAAATTGGGGCTCGCAATAGCAATTATCGCCGTAGGAACGGATGAACAGAAAGTAGTCTGGCAGGCACCGCTGGCGGATCAATCCTACTTGTATTGGCCAGACGGTGCCGAGCATACCTATGTGTGGAATCGGACCTTTCCCTATATGATGATTTGTCCGGCGGATCTGCCGGCTTGGTGGGAACGAATTCCGACGGCAACCGATGGGCAAGTGGTCGTCGCATTGACCGATAGAGAGGGCCGTGAGCATACCTATCGCTGTGTGGCGAATGCCGGCTCGGGGCGGGTGGAAGAGACCGCTGAAGAAGCTCTCGTCCGCATGAGTGAAGCGGATATGATGGTGTTGTTGATGGGCAGGGTGAGCGCCGAGGAACTATCCCGGATGGGCCGACTCGAGGGGAGTCCGGAGGCGATCCGGTTCCTGGATGATTGTTATCCGAAACGGCTGACCTGGATTAACGAATGGTACTGATGTATAATGGAAATGAGGAGAGAAGGAGGGAAAAACATGAAAGAAATTTATTTAGCCGGAGGATGTTTTTGGGGACTCGAAGCGGTTATGAAGCGTGTGATGGGAGTGGTAGAAACCCAAGTGGGCTATGCCAACTCGGAGCTGGAAAATCCGACTTATGAGGATGTATGTACGGGGAAAACCGGGGCCGTGGAAACGGTCAAAGTAGTATACAATCCCAAACGCACGGACTTAACGGATATTTTGCGAATTTTCTTCCTGGTAATCAATCCCTATACTTTGAATCGGCAGGGAAATGATGTGGGACCGCAATATCGTACGGGAATTTACTATACAGCAGCCGAAGATGAACCCATGCTGGAATACTACATGAATTTTATGCAACAGCGCGGGCGCGGACCGGCGATTACCGGTAGTGATATTATCGTCAATGAAGAACCGGACCCGATGCGCGGAAGAAAGATTGTCACGGAACTATTGCCCTTGCGAAATTTCTATCCGGCAGAGGAAGAACATCAAGATTACTTGGCAAAAAATCCTCAGGGATATTGCCACATCGATATCGCGGCACTCCGCGCGGAGGGCATTATCGGTGACTAAAAAGGAGTGGCAGAGTAAGTAATGAGCAATATGACATATTCTTTAGTGTATCGTTTCATTCCCAAATCGGAAGAGCGAAAGGCTTTTTTGAGGACTGCGGAAGATGTCGCCAAAATGTACAAAGCAAGTATTATTTTGGGCAAGAACGGAGAGGTGACTTTGGCCGGTATAGTCGCGTCCGAGGTAGCACCGCTCTTGATTGCGACCGGACTTTCCCCCTATGCGGAATGGCCGCGCGATATCGTTACTTGCGATATTGAAACGCCGTTACCGCTGCGGGCAGTCGGCATGGAAGACGGTTGGGAAATATTTATCGCCGACCATGTCTTCATCGGCTTTGTCAGCTTGGCGGACGATGCAGTAGAGATATTGGAAAGAGCGGGGAGTTTTTATACACGCAAAGAAAAATTCGAAACGCTTCCGGAATTTGTGGAACGTATCGGTTTGGAGGAATTTCGCCGTGAAGTGCTCGGTGTAGATCAAGTGCAGACTGTGCCGGTACCGGAATATACTCCTACGGACTATACATCGGGAGGAGAGTTTTTCGATCTTTCGACGCAGCCGAATTTTGAGTATGAAATGCCGAAACAGGAACCGACATTGCACTATGGCGATTTTGTTCGGCCGGAAGATAATTTGATGGATATACTGATGGTATATCCGGAGATGGGGCCGTTCTTTTTGGAATACGGCATGCATTGTATCGGTTGTTCGGCTTCGTATGATGAAACGATTTGGGAAGCCTGCCAAGTGCATGGTCTGGATATTTTCGAGATGCTGGGCGAAATGAACGAATACTTGGCGGACAAATTAGGCAAAGAGTTAATCAGCGGAGACACGCCGCTACAGGAATTGTTTACGATGTATCCGCAGACATTGGCGGTGCTCAATGATTACGGTATACAATTACCCGATGATATGAATGTTTCGTTGGCAGACTTGACGGAGTCTCAGCAAGTCAGTTTGGATGATCTCTTGGATCAAGTACATCGGGTGTTGAGAAAGGAATAAGCATGAGTCAGTTTTTAGGACCGGTACATTATTGGCAGTTCACCAAAACCACTTATATCGGCGAGCGACTGCATATGTTGCATATGGTAGCCCGCAAGCATTTCGGTGAATTGGCGGATCGTCTTTATGATGAGGTAATAGAAAAATACGGAGTGCCTGTCGGAGCCAATCGATCATTGGAAGAGTTGATTGGCGAAGACGGCATTCATGCCGGTTTGGAGGGCATGCTTCAGCGGGCAGAAAAAGCGGAGGCACTGTACATAGAAAATTTATGCGAGCGAGGCGGCGAAGCGGTAGATGAATTGGTTGCCCATGTTTGGTTGCAGCATGGACGATCCTTGGGACGAGCTGCTGACCGAGTGCCGAGCGGAGATGCCATGGCGGCCGCGCGGGCCTTGTATGATCACTATGCAGACGGAATGCCCTGTGATGAGCATGATCGCATCCTCTACGAGACGAAGCAGCGTTACGGCTGGGAAGCTACGCATATCTGCCATCGGGCGTTATGGCAGGCGGTAGGGGCAGATGAAGAGCGGATGCGCAATTTGTACACGATATGGTTTCGAGCCTTTGTGAGAGGTTTGGATTGTGATTGTCGCCTGTTGGTGGATGAAAGCACGCCGACCGCGACCTATCAAATCGTTGCCGATACGAAATAATATGAAATGTAAAAAAGAGCCATGATGGCTCTTTTTGATTTCTGGCGGAGAGGGTGGGATTCGAACCCACGGCCCCTTTCGGAGTCACTGGTTTTCAAGACCAGCTCCTTAAACCGCTCG
>JAEZZT010000010.1 GCA_023418435.1 Bacillota bacterium
ACCATATTCTGCGCTTGCCGAAATGGGATATCGGCATTGAGAAAGGACGCGCTTTCGGAAGTGCTTACTATAATTTGAAAACGGAAGCCGGCGAAGCGGATTTTACGGCTCGGCAAATCGATTTGTCCGCGTTGCCGATGGTCAGCGGGTTGACCGGAGTTGCCGAGGCGTCCGGTTTTGTGAAAATCGCCAAAGGTGCAGTAGAATCCGCATCGGTCTTGGCGGAAGGCAATGGTATCGGAGCCAACGGAGTGTGGACGGATACATTGCGAGCGTCCGTGGAGGCCGATCATGGACAATGGCAAATCAACTATCTCAACGGCACCATGGGCGACGGCGCCTTTACTGCGTACGGGCGCCTCAATGAGAGCGAAGGACTCGCGTTGCGAGCGGATAATATTCCGCTGCAACGCTTGCAAGCCGCCACCGGGCTGGACATGCACGGTGCCGCTTCCTGGAGCGGGCGTGTCTACGGCCCGCCGGAGCACCTGCAAGCCGAGGGTGAATTCTCGGCGCGCGACGGTGCGGTGCGAGGGATGCCTTTTACCACGTTGCATGGTGAGGTGGCCTATCGCAACGATGCGCTTGCTTTGCATGATGTCCATTGGTTGGATACCAATGGAGGCCATCGCATCGACGGTACGGTTCATTTAACCGGGGACAAAGCGGTAGATCTGCAGGTTCATACGGAACATGTCCGGGTGGAAGATGTATTGAAGTTGGCGGACGCATCCATTCCGCTGACCGGTTGGATGGACAATCAACTGGAAGTGAAAGGAAGTCTTTCCGCACCGCAAGTCACGGGGAAAGTGACGCTGTGGGACGGTTCCGTGATGGGAGAATTGTACCAGCATCTTACCGCCGGATATCGCTATGAAGACAACACTTTCTATGTGGACGATGCGATCGGCAACATGTACGATGCGACCATTCATGCGCGCGGTTTCATTCAACCCGATTATTTCAAAATGGATGTGGAAGCGGTAGGTATCGATATCGACCGCGTCTTGCGTGAGAATAATACTTTCGACTTGCAAGGCAGCGTGGACGCTCGCGGTGTAGCGGAAGGAAATCCGAAAAATCCGCGCTTCGAAGGACACATCAACGGTACGGACGTACGCGCCAACGGCGAATATGTAGATGAATTGCAAGCTGATATTATGTATGACAATAAGACCGTCCTTTTGCAAAATGCATTTTTCCGGCAAAATGACGGTGTATATGAATTCAATGGCGGCTACAGCTTGGAAAACGGCCGGATTTTCGGCGAAGGCAAAGTCACCAAGGCCGATCTCGGCAGACTGCTGAACCTGCTGAGAATCAATGCTCCGCATATCCAAGGTACATTGGCTGGAAAAGTGCGCTTGGACGGCACAACGGAAAATCCGTCCGTGACGGTACAAGGTCGTTTGGAAAACGGTCGCGTACGTGATAAGGAAATCGGCGTGACCGACCTGGATCTGGACTATGCCAATCGGGTCATCACGATTCGCAAATTGCGCATGCCCTTGGGCGCCGGATTCTTGGCTGCACAGGGAAAAGCGGATTTGAATGGCCAACTGGATATGCAGGTCGCAGCCAAAGATATCGATGTGAGTTACTTGCCGGCCTTTGCCGACACGGAATTGGCCTTGACCGGCAATCTGAGCTTCAGTGGTGTATTGCGCGGACAAACGGACAATCCGGAGATGGATATGTCATTTGCCTTGAATAACGGCGTATACAATGGTATGGCCTTTGATCGTTTCATCGGCCTGTTGAATATGAAAGACAATGTGATTCATGTCAATCAGGCACTCTTGCAACGAGAACCGTACCAAGTCAGCCTCTACGGTACGATCCCGGTCAAAGCTTTGACGAAGAAAGGTAGAGCGGAGGCCGGTGCGGAATCCATGCATATGGAAATGCGTTTGGACAAAGCCGACCTGGACTTGTTCACCGGATTCGTTCCGGCCTTGAAGTCGGCCTCCGGCGCACTCAAGGGCGGGGTAGTAGTTACCGGCACCTTGGACGATCCGAGCGTACAGGGCAGGATTCATTTGGATCAGGGCCAGATGGTCATCGAGACGATGAAGAACCCGGTCGAAGATATGCGGGCGGAAATCAATTTCCGCGGTAAGAGTGCCGACTGGAATATGGATCTGGGCTTGGGCAAAGGAAGAATCGACAGCCACGGCAAAGTGCATTGGACGGGCTTGAGCGATTTGCACTACAATGGCGAAATCAATCTGCGCGGCGCCAACCCCAGGAGCACGTACTATGAAGGCGAACTGAACGGACAGGTCCAATTGGCGGATTATTTGGGACGGCCGTTGATCAGCGGGCATTTGGATCTGGAAAACGTCAAGCTGGACTTGCCGTTGACGCTTTCGTCCGAAGAGGGCGGTGAACCGATTTATTTCGACTTCGACGTGCATTTGGGCGATAAAGTACGACTGTACAATAGCTATCTCTATGACATGTACTTGAAAGGCGATATTCACGCCGGCGGCTCGACCGTGAGTCCGGAAATGAAGGGTAAAGTCACGGTAGTACGAGGACAGCTGAAATATCTGAACAACAAGTTCAAGATTCAGGAAGGAACGGCGCACTTCAATCGCTCCGGCACCTTCTTGCCGAACTTGCATGTCAGCGCCATGAGTCGATTCAATGAATACAAGATTCAAATGAATGCGGACGGTTTGCCGACGAACTTGGATTTGAAACTGACATCGGAGCCTTCATTGACTCAGGAAGAAATCATCATGATGTTGACGCTGCATACCAAGGGTAAGATTGAAGATTTAGGCAAAAAAGATGCCAATGTCGTTCTCAATGCGGCAGCGCAAGCCTTGGTGTTCGGTGCGTTGGAAAGTCGTTTGCAGGATACTTTGGGCTTGGATATGATCAATATCACGACGGGCTCCATTGACCCATTTGAAACGACGACTGCAGCGAATAAGAGCTTTTACAATTTGGAAATCGGTAAATATTTATTTGACGACTTTATGTTGGTTCTGACGACCGGTGTGAACAACGAGCAACAGAGTATCGGTATACGTTATGACATTAATCCGCAATTTACGGTAAATGCCTGGGCCAACAATGAAAATAATTACTACATCGGTGGTAATTGGCAGAAGAAATTCTAAGGAGGAAGTATGCTGACGGACTATATGGCTGCTTTGGCGGAAGTGGAACTGCTTACGCCGGAAGAAGAGCAAGCACTTTGGTTCGCTTACAAGGAGCGAGGCGAAGAAGACGCACGCAGCACTCTGATTGAAAAGTATCAGCCGCTGGTATTTAAAGAAGCTCTCCGTTGGGACTTGCAGGAGAGCTTGCGGCTCGATCTTTTACAAGA
This sequence comes from Bacillota bacterium, assembly GCA_023418435.1. Classification (GTDB taxonomy): domain Bacteria; phylum Bacillota; class Negativicutes; order Veillonellales; family Negativicoccaceae; genus JAEZZT01. The sequence goes on from JAEZZT010000010.1 coordinate 3,341, forward strand.
AGGCACGGTGGGCTTGATAGAAGCGGTGGAACGCTATGATCATCGGCTCGGAGTGGCGTTTTCTTTGTATGCTCGGCATCGAATTCGCGGGCGCATGTTGGATTACCTCAAACGCGACGGCAGTTTGATCCCCGTGGATGAAAATGCCTGGGCGGAAAGCCGGAACCAATTTCATACCTTGTTCCAAGTTCCGGCGGATGTGTTTGAAGTGACCGACCGCAAAATGCTCTATGAATTGGTCATCGAAGCTGTAGGCCGTCTGCCCGAAAAAGAACGTGTGGTGGTCGCGGGAATATATCTCGAGGATATCGACCCCAAGGAAATGGCCCAACACTTGGCGGTCAGCAAGGCCTATGTATACAAGCTGCAAAAGACGGGGATTCGTCGTTTGCGCGGTATGTTGAGCCGTTTGATGCATGAGCGCAAAGAGTGAATGTAGGTTGAAAAACAGAGAAAAAACGAGAAAAAGAAAGAAAAACGGCTGGAAATAGAATTGATCGTGTGCGACTGATAGTGAATAAACTCGGATTATATACAAAGAAATTATCGAAAGGAGACTATCATGAGTGCATCTCGTGAGGAATTGTCGAAACGTGTCAAAGCGGCTCGTCAATGGCTGGAAAAAGCAGAGGCTTCATTGGGCCAGGATGCGGGCATTCGTGGAGAGCTCAATTTGCTCTTGGCACAAGCCGAAATGCAAAAGCTGCGGGAAACACATAAGGGCTTGCTGACACTTACCGAACGCAAGTATTGGTGGGGGTTGTTGGCGTTCATGACGGCACTTTGGTTCTTGGTGATGGGCGTCGGTAACTCCGCTTTGGCTCCTGCCGAAAATATGAAACCGCAGGCTGTACCCGTCTCCGCAGTAAATGTTACACCGAGTGAAACTTTGCCTTTGCACAAGGATAGATTAGAAAAAGACTTGGAGAAGGAGACGAGTACGATACATGAGATACCTGCTCCGGTCGCGCCCAAGCCTATAGCCAGCGAAACGGCACCCGTACAAATGAGCAATGCGGAATTGCATGCACTGGTCAGCGACGCGGGCAAGGTCTTGCGCGGCAGGGAATAATAAAGTAAACTACTAGTATATTAAGGTTTAGGAGGAACGAGCATGACTAAAATGAAACATACCCGACGTTGGTTGACGTTGGCAGTAATAGCCGC
>JAEZZT010000013.1 GCA_023418435.1 Bacillota bacterium
GAAGATGGAACGGTCCAAACCATACGGAGAGAGGAAACACTGGCAGATTACTTTGCTACACTGGATTATCCGGGACTCAATCACTTGTCGTAGACAAGTGATTTTTTTATGGGATATGTTTACTTGATTGACTTTGCTCGGTAAATAATGTAACCTAAAAGAAGGATATTGAAAAATTTACATATACCAAGTGGAGGTAATGTATGGGAGATTTATTACGAGTTGAAAATTTACATGTCAGTGCCGGCGAAAAAGAGTTGCTGCATGGAGTGAATCTGACGGTCAATACCGGAGAAATTCATGTCATCATGGGCACGAACGGTGCGGGGAAATCGACCCTGATGCATTCGATCATGGGCAATCCCGCTTATGAAGTGACGGACGGAAAAATTTATTTCCAAGGAGAAGATATTACGGAAGATGAAGTGGATGAACGCGCTAAGAAAGGCGTCTTTTTGTCCTTCCAAAATCCCTTGGCCATTCCCGGAATTACGGTAGAAAACTTTTTGCGCACCGCCAAAGTGGCCGTAAGCGGAGAACAGCAGCGTCTGTTTCCTTTCAAGAGAAAACTCCAGGAACAGATGAAATCCCTCTCGATGGATACGATATATGCAGAACGCTACCTCAATGACGGATTTTCCGGTGGTGAACGCAAGAAAAACGAAATTTTGCAGATGAAGATCTTGGATCCCAAATTGGCGATGCTCGATGAAACGGATTCCGGCCTCGATGTCGATGCGGTACGCATTGTGTCTCGCAATGTAGCGGATTTTCATCATGCGGAAAATTCGTTGATCATCATTACGCATCACAATCAAATTTTGCAACATTTGCAGCCGGATGTGGTGCATATTATGATGGACGGCAGAATCATTCAGAGCGGTGGCGCGGATTTGATCGAAAAAATTGAGCAGATGGGCTTTGACCATTTCCGCAATGAATAGGTGAAAAGATGGCAGAAGAAAAACGTAAAAAAACACATGTCGAGGATTTGGATCGAGGCATCTACGATATTCGCGACAGTTTTCAATATACATATAAATCCGATCACGGACTGACGGAAGAGATCGTCCGAGAAATATCGGAACAAAAAAATGAACCGCAGTGGATGTTGGATTTCCGTCTGCGTTCTTTGGAAATTTATAATCAATTGGATGTTCCACCATGGGCGCCCGATATTTCGGATTTGCATATGGAAGATATTATTACCTATGTTCGTCCGAGAACCGATATGAAAGCAAGCTGGGATGATGTGCCGGCAGAAATCAAAGACACGTTTGACCGTTTGGGGATTCCGCGGGCGGAACAAACTTCGTTGGCCGGCGTTGGGGCACAATATGACTCCGAAGTCGTTTATCACAGTATTCAAGAGGATTTGGTACGCCAAGGAGTCGTCTATATTGACTTCGAGTCCGCCCTGCGCGAATACGAAGATATCGTACGCAAGTACTTCATGACCTTGGTACCGCCGACCGACCATAAATTTGCCGCCTTGCATGGCGCCGTATGGTCCGGAGGATCTTTTGTCTATGTTCCCAAAGGTGTCGATGTCAAGATTCCCTTGCAGAGTTATTTCCGACTCAATGCACCGGGAGCCGGTCAGTTCGAGCATACTTTGATTATTATTGAAGAAGGCGCAAAATGTCATTTCATCGAAGGATGTTCCGCGCCGCGTTACAATGTGGCGAATTTGCATGCCGGCTGTGTAGAACTCTTTGTAGCGGATAACGCTTCTTTGCGTTATTCGACCATTGAAAATTGGTCCAAGAATATGTACAACTTGAACACCAAGCGCGCCGTTGTCGGCAAAAACTCGACCATGGAATGGGTCAGCGGTTCGTTCGGCTCTTGTGTGTCGATGTTGTATCCGATGACGATTTTGCGCGGAGAGGCTTCGCATTGCGAATTTACGGGAATTACATTTGCCGGCGAAGGACAAACTCTCGATACCGGTGCCAAGGTAGTTCATTTGGCTCCCAAAACCACTTCCAATATCAACTCCAAATCGATTTCCAAGAGCGGAGGCGCAGCCATTTATCGTGGGCTTTTGCGCATCGGCCCGGATGCCAAAGGGGCAAAATCGACGGTGAGTTGCGAGTCGTTAATGTTGGATGATCAATCGCGCTCGGATACGGTGCCGGATATCGTAATTGAAAATGACGATATCGATTTGGGGCATGAAGCCAAGATCGGACGGATCAGCGATGAGTCGATTTTCTACCTCATGAGCCGCGGCCTATCGGAAGAAGAGGCGAAGGCGATGCTCGTCAGAGGATTTGCAGAGCCGATTTCCAAAGAATTGCCGTTGGAATATGCAGTCGAAATGAATAATCTCATTCGCTTGGAATTTGAAGGATCTATCGGATAGGAGGAGGCAGTATGAAGAAAGAATTTAATACCTTGCCGATGACTACTTTTCGTTGGACGAAAGCAAACTCCACACCGGTAGAATGGCAAGAACAGCAAGCCATGCAAACCGTAAATTCTCGGTGGACGGGAGATGTGGAAATACTTACCCGCGCACAGGGTTCTCATCCCTTGCCGGAATATGTGCCGACAAGTTTTCAAGGTGCACATCCGGAAGTATTGGGACTCTGCTTGACCGAGCAGGCGGAAATTTACGAATTGAATTTGGCTGCGGGCATGAAGAAGAGCTTGAGCTGGGAATTGGATTGCAGTGAGGTCCGTGCGGATTGGCAGGGTGCCTTGCTGTTGGACTTGCCGGAGGACACAGAGCTGCAGGTGGAGCTTCATATCCACGGTAGCGAAGTGGCAGCGGCACGCATCAATTTGGCGATTTTAGGAAATATTGCCGCAGGTGCGAAGTTAAGCTTGACAAAAGTTCATGTCGGCAGTGCCTGTGAAAAAGTAGCGGAACATCGTTATTTTGCCATTGCCGACGGTGCCGAAGTGGACTGCATATCCGCCGAAATGGGGACTCGCGAGTTGTACTATCACAGCCAGGTGGATTTGCAGGGAGAAGCGGCAAAAATTGCAGAAGAATGTATCTATATAGCGGATTCCGGTCAACATATCGATTTGTACTATGACCGCAATCATTACGGTAAAAAGACGGATTCCCATTTGGCCACTTACGGGGCGCTCTTGGGAAC
>JAEZZT010000027.1 GCA_023418435.1 Bacillota bacterium
GGCTTGCAGTGCGACATAGGTCCGGTCATCTTGCCAGTGTTCACGAATGAGCGGGGCCCATTCGGCGGGCAATGGCAGTCCCGTAACCAGTGGCGACATGGTTTGGACGGTGAGGAGAGGGCGACCGGCGACGGCCACATCACCGGTACGTACGTACACCGCCCCGATACGGCCCGTGACCGGAGAGAGAATGTCTCCCGAGGGAACGGGGCCGGGATCGGGAGCGACGGTCGAATTGCCGGCCGGAGCCGGGGCGGATCTGGCGATGATTCTTTCATACTCTTTGCGAGTGATAATGGAATCCTGCAGCAATTGTTGTGCTTGCGCTACTGCCGGATCGGTCGCGGCAGGGGCAGCGGCGGGGGCGTTGGCCAGTGCTTGCGCACGCTGTTGCTGTGCGGCGTAAGGCGTGGTATCGATTTGCACCAATACTTCGCCCTCGTGGACTTCTTTGCCGACCTCCGGGATTTGGTTGATGATATGTCCCGAGATGGAGGGTGTCACCGTGGCGGTATGAAGCGAGATAACCGCCGCATTTCGCGTCCAACGGAGTGGCTCCGTAGTCGGTTGTGCCGTCGCGGTGGCTACTTTGGAAGTCGTTCCGCAACCGGTGAGCAGCATGGGAATTATAATGAATAAACCGAGTAAAAATTTTTTCATAATAACCTTCTTTCATAAGCATTATAGCACTCTCCATCTCGATGGGGAAAAGAAAAACACTCTCGAACGAGAGTGTTAAGCGAGCAAATGTTTGCGCATGTATTGATTGCGAAGCACGAGTTTCATGACAAGGATGCCGATGATGCTGACGGAAATAAATTCGCCGGCACCGATGTAAAGCATCATAGCCGCAATCGACATATCCGGTGGGATTGCGCCAAGGTACGCCAATTCTGCACCTATCAACAGGCCATTGACAATGACCGGCGACAAGGAAGCCACGAGCATATTCGGAGCATATCGCATGAGATATACGGCGATGAATGTGGCCAAGGTGCCGACGATGATGTCGAGCATTCCGAACGGGCTCAGTAGATTGGCCAATAAACAGCCGATCGTCAGTCCCGGTACCCAGCGTGGATTGACAAATGCCAACAGGGTCATGCATTCGGAGATGCGCACTTGAACGGGGCCATAACTAAACGGTGCCAACGCAATGGTCAGTGCTGCGTAGATGGCTGCAATCAAGGCATTTACCACCAAGTTCTCAGTTTTCAATTTTTATTCCTCCTCTTGTTTTTGTTTTTACGAAGTGGGACCAAGAAAAACACTTCGCATTTGCTAAATATATCATAGAGGGAAGTCTTTCGCAAGAAACATATGAAAAGATACCACAAATGGTACGATTTGGTGTATACTATTCATATAATTAAGGTGGACTGATTCACAATAGGAGGTAAGCATGGCAAAAATAGCGGTAATAGGCAGTGCTTCGGCAGACTTGGTAGTGGAAGCTCCCAAACGTCCGTCGGCCGGAGAAACGCTGTTTGGTACACGCTTTTTTACTGCTTGTGGCGGCAAAGGAGCCAATCAAGCAATCGCGGCAGCTCGTTTGGGCGCAGAAGTGTACATGGTCGGTGCCGTCGGTACCGATGCCTATGGCGAAATGCTTTTGGAAAACTATAAAAACAATGGTGTAAATACACAATATGTGCGTGTGACCGATGCAGTCGGTACCGGTACGGCGCATATTATTTTGGCGGAAGGCGACAACAGCATCCTGGTGGTGCCCGGTGCCAATTACGATATTTCTCGGGAGGATATTGACCATGCTTGGGAGATGCTGCAACAAATGGATATTGTTTTGTTGCAACACGAAATCCCCAAAGAGGTCATTGTCTATGCCATAGAAAAATTGGGTAAAGCTGGCGTGGATGTTCTGCTCAACCCGGCTCCCGCGCAAGAGATGCCGGCGGAAGTCTTGGCATATTGTCGTTACTTGACGCCCAATGAGCATGAATTTGAGGTCTTGTTTCCGGATAAAGAAGCACCGGCCGATTTGCAGGACAAATTAATTGTCACTCGAGGCAAAGCCGGAGCTGACTATTACGAAAACGGACAGGCACAACGTGTGCCGACATTTACCGTCGAAGCGGTGGATACCACGGGAGCCGGCGATACATTCAACGGAGCTTTGGCGGTGGCGTATGCCGAAGGCATGGAGATGGCACAAGCGCTCCGCTTTGCCAATGCGGCCGCTGCGTTGTCCGTCATGGGACTCGGCGCGCAGGGCGGTATGCCGAAACGTGAGGAAGTGGAGGAATTTTTAGCATGCAAATAGGCGGAATGTTGAATAGTGAGATTGCCAAAGTATTGGCGGACTTGGGGCATACGGATCAAATCGTCATTGCCGATTGCGGTTTGCCGGTACCGGCGGGGGTCCAAAAGATCGACTTGGCCATTACGTTCGGAACGCCGAGTTTTCAGACGGTGTTGCGTGAGATATTGCGTTGCATGAAAGTAGAATCCTGCGTCTTGGCAAGTGAAATCAAGAATGAAAATCTGGAGATGTGGACAGCCATTCAGGAAATGATGCCGCAGATGCCGACGGATTTCGTTGCGCATGAAGAATTTAAGCGCCTCACGCAAACGGCAAAAGTGGTCATTCGTACGGGGGAAGCAAGCCCCTATGCGAATATTATTTTGCAAAGCGGTTGTATTTTTGGCTAAAGGAACGGGAGAATGATATGGAGATAAGGATGAGAGGTATATCCAAGTCTTTTGGCATGAATCGTGTATTGCATGCTGTCGATTTGGATATTCGTCCTGGAGAAATTCATGCCTTGATGGGGGAAAACGGCGCCGGCAAGTCTACTTTGATGAATATTTTGACCGGTCTGCATAAAGCGGATGGCGGAAGTATCGAAGTGGACGGTACGGAACGCGTGTTCC
>JAEZZT010000048.1 GCA_023418435.1 Bacillota bacterium
GATTCGTGCCGATAAAGGCATGGAGTTTGTCGAAGCGGCGGTGGAAGCGTCCAAGATTCGCTTGCGCCCGATTCTCATGACCTCGTTGGCATTCATCATCGGCTGCTTGCCCTTGGCATTGTCACAAGGTGCGGGTTCGGTTTCCCGTTCGGAAATGGGGATCACGGTAGTGTTCGGTATGCTCACTGCCACACTGATGGGGATCTTCCTCATTCCGATGCTCTTCGTCGTAGTCGAAAAAGCACATTGGAAACGCAAAAAGAATTAAGACACACTCATAACCCTTACTAGCGGAATTTCCGCAGTAGGGGTTATTTCATTGCATTAGTTTTCTCTGCGGAAGCGTTCACCACGGACAAGCGAGGGAAAGAAATTTCTTACGCCGCAAGACAGTGAAGGTAATGAATGTTCCTTGTAGTAAGTGGAAATGGATGCACGAAAAGCCGTCATTGTTAGGGATTAACCGAAAAAGGGACAATAATCAGAAGAAAGATTGAAAAAGGAAAAATAAAAAATTATAATGATGATAGAGCAGTTGTTTCGCCATTGTTTCTCAATAATATGGACAAGCTCTATAGAAACTCCAAGAATATAAAGTCTTTGGATGGATATACGGATATCGTTGCTCGTGATGACTTATTAAAAAGAAGGACTAGTGAAAGATCTACTGGCATTAAGGGATGTGAAACTGTCTTTTTATGCAAATAAGACTTGTGACAGCGTATTCTATTGCCTTTTATTTATTGGCGGTCGAAAATAAGAGCAGTAAAAGCATCCATTGACAGGCAAGTCATTGAAAAGTGGGTGTGTCCGTTTGCGAGGAAATACAAGTATTCCTTTGACACAGGGCAAGAATTTTTCGTGGATAGAAGAGAGGCAAGTTAAAGGGGTTACACTTAAGGCGGTGATTGAATGAGTGACCTTGTGGATGAAATGCACGAAGTTCTGGAGGAGGCATGTAAGAAGCAAGAAATATACCGAAAAGAAGCAGCTAAGCTAGGTATGACCTATGAAGAATATTGGAATATGAAACATAGGGGCGAATATCATCCGTTAGATTATTGGGGAGAGCTACATCCCATCATAATCAAGAGGAAGGATTGAGGTCAGGAGAATAGTCATGAAAACAAACATAAAGACCGGAACACCGGAATTTCTGCGAATGGTAGAGGAAGCTACGGAAAAGAAGCGAGAATATCCGCTAAAATATCTTGGATATTATCAAGGTCGGGAATATTATTGTGAGGATTCTCCGACAACGTATATAATAGGATATCCGGTTTTTTACGCAGTGGATGATAATGGAGTGACTGTATTGGACTTTGATGAAATGTTTGAGATTATGGACGCTATTGCAGATTTTAGGGATGGAAAGTTCTCCAAATCGAAAGACTTGTATTTTGTTCTATAGATTAATGATTCAAATAAAATACCAAATCCAGCAGATATTGAAAAAATTGGGGAGTAGATATGATGGACAACAAACGTGTAATTAAATATTATCGAATTCCTGAACAGAGTCATGTGTTCTTAGATGATCCAAATACAGGTGCATGGAGAATACGCAAAAACGGGAAATGGATAAATGATGATTTAGCTACTCATTGGCTTCATAAAATATTGTGGAATTGCGAGGCTGATGAGGAAGAAACTACAGACCCAAAAGTATATGAAGAATGGATAAAAGAAGCGGATAGACGAGATAGGGTGTGACATCATATTTTTACAAGAAATGTCCGATATGTATAGCAAGAAACCTAGGACGGAATCGACGATCGTGGGGGCAAATCTCGTACCCTAACCGAGTCCTTAAAGTGGGTGTGTCCGTTTGCGACGAAATACAAGTATTTTTACATAGGGCAAGAATTTTTCGTGGATAGAAAAGAGTTAAGCTAAAGGTTTACACAAAAGCGGTGGTTGAATGGATGACCTTGTAGATGAAATAGTGGAACTTTTTGAAGAAGAGGCCAAGAAGCAAGAAATATACTGAAAAGAAGCGGCTAAGCTAGGTATGACTTATGAAGAATATTGGAATATGAAACATAGGGGTGAATATCATCCGTTAGATTATTGGACAAGTGTAGATTTAGTTTTTGTTGATGAAAAAATAGATTAATAAAGCTAATTAAAGACGTGTAATAGCGTCTTTTTCTTTTTTAGGATGCAAGTATTTATTGCAAGCAGAAAAGTTGTTTGCAATGAGAATTACAAGTGTGGGGGCTGATTGATGAACAAGATAAAAACATGTGCCGCCAACAGCCTTGGTAGCGATGAGAGAGCGTAGTGTGTTGAGTTGTCGGCTTTTATTGTGCTACAATGTGAGTAATTACAGATGAGGTGATAGTATGTCAGATTTAATTTTGGTCAGCGGGCATAAGAGCCCGGATACGGATACGATTTGTTCTGCGATTGCCTGTGCTTATTTGGAAACCCAATGCGGTTATCCGGCAAAAGCCGTGCGGGCAGGAGAGATCAACAAGGAAACAGAATTTGCACTCCGGTATTTTGGTGCAGAAACTCCGGAATTACTAGAAAAATATGCACCCGGTCAACCGGCTATTTTGGTCGATCACAATGAATCGAAACAGGCTATCGACGGAGTCAAGGAAGCCGATGTAATCGGTTTGATCGATCATCATCGTTTGGGAGATTTTGAAACGGAAAAACCGATTTATATTCGCATTGAACCGGTGGGATGTACATCTACCATCTTGTTGGCGATGTTCAATGAAAGAGGCATTGCGATTCCCAAGCAAATTGCCGGTTTGATGTTGTCGGCGATTATTTCCGATACCTTGTTGTTCCGTTCGCCGACTTGCACGGAAACGGACAAGGAAGCCATCAAGTACTTGGCCAAATTGGCGGAAGTCGATTATGAAGCTTATGGCATGGAAATGCTCAAAGCCGGCGCGGATATTTCCGATTTGCAACCGGCGGAAATGGTGCAAACGGACAAGAAAGAGTTTGAATCGCCGGCAGGCACTTTCAGTGTAGCGCAATTGTCCGTCATGGATACTACACCGGTGCTGGCACAGAAAGAAGTTCTTTTGGAACTGATGGAAACAGATCGCATCGCTCACTCGTACGTGGCATCTTTCTTGATGGTCACCGATATTTTGGCGGAAAGCACGGATTTGCTCTATGTCGGAGCAGTCGATCCCGTGGTTCGGGCTGCTTTTGCGGCAGAACCGCAAGGTCAGGTCGTGCATTTGCCGGGCGTGATGTCGAGAAAGAAACAAATAGTACCACCTCTCTTGGGGGCGTTTTAAAAGAGTTGCTCCGGCAACTCTTTTTGATTGGAGTATCATGGATCTTTACGGAACATTAAGCAGTCAACAAAGGCAAGCTGTTTTTCATTCCGAAGGACCGATGTTTATTTTGGCCGGTCCCGGCTCCGGTAAAACTCATGTCATGGCTTGTCGAGTCGTTCATTTGATCAATAGCGGTGTATCTCCTGAAGACATCGCTGTCTTTTCCTTTACCAAAAAAGCGGTCGGGGAAATGCGCAATCGACTTACCAAGTACTTGGGAGCGAAGGGCCAAAAGGTCGAAGTGATGACTTTTCATGCGTACTGTTTTCGTTTTCTCAGGAAGCATCTGGAATCTTGGGCATTGCCGGAATCCGGCGGAGGGTTTCGCTACCAAAAAGATTTCGAGATTTGTGAAGGATTTCACTGCAGGAAATTTATCGAGTATATCAGTCACGAACTTTATTTCAGCAAGTATCGCGATGAGCTGGATTCTTTACCGGACGAAAAAGATATTTCAGATTGGATTTCTTTGCAAAAGAGGAAATTGATTTCCGCTTGGCAGAAAACGGGAGAGGAACCCTTTTATAGAGAGGTGTACCGCCATTATGCCGAATGGTTGTTGAAAAATAATAAGATTGATTTTGGCGATCTCTTGCTCTTGACGATTCGTATGTTGGAGACGAATCGCAGGTTGCGTGAAGAAGTCGCATCCTCGTATCTCCATGTCATGAGTGACGAATATCAAGATACGGACTATGCCCAGTTTCGTTTGCTCGATTATTTGACGCAAAAGAATGACAATTTCTGTGCGGTCGGTGATCCGGACCAATGCATCTATAGTTGGCGAGGCGCCAATCCGTTGAATATGAAACACTTGCAAGAGAAGTATGTGAATTTGCATGTGTACCGTTTGGAGACCAATTATCGCTCTACTCGCACTATCGTTGAGGCCAGCAATTGTGTCATTGCCAATAATCGCAAGCGTTTTCTCAAACAATCCGTGACCACTCGCGAACAAGGCGAGAGGATTTTTCTCAGTAGTCATACCACGCAGTCGGCAGAGGCTGACTTTGTAGTGGCAGAGATGGAACGGCTGTATCGCGAGAAAGGCATTGATTTTCAGGATATGGCCATTATTTGCCGGACGAACAATCAATTCTGGGCGTTTGAAAATGCGTTACGCAAATCCGGTATCGAGTACCAACTCGTGGAAGGCGTAAGCTTTTTTGAGCAACGCGATGTGCAAGCGATCGTGAGTGAATTGGAATTTTTTGAAAATAGCACCCGCGGGGATTTATTGAAGGACATATTGGAGCGCCGAGGGCTGTTGCGGGAGTATTCGGAAAAATCCGGTTGCATCCAGGAAACGAAGAAAGCACAGGGAGATTTGGGGCGTTTGTCTGTTACCTTGCCACGGATTATCAAAGACGAGAGTAGAAGAAAAGCGCTAGGGATGCTCTTGGAATGGTGGTGGGGCTTGCAGCGGAGCATGGAAAATCTGAGCTTGCCGGAGAAGGTAGGATTTTATGTCGAAGAGATGATCCGTAAAGACAAGCTCGAAAATAAATCCGATTTTCGCAGTTTACGACGTTTGGAGAGCTATCAGGCGCTGCAAGAGGCCGTGGAGTCAGCTTATCGGGATAACGCTTGTCGCAATATCAATGACTTGTTGACTTACAGCAAGAAGATGAAGAAGCAGGGACAGAAAAGCGACTCGCGTTGGATGACGACCGTCTCGACCATTCATGGAGCAAAGGGGAGAGAGTATCGAGTGGTCTTTGTGGCCGGCTTGGTGGAGGATCTGTTGCCGCATTACTACAGTATCATTGGCGAGCCGGATATGCTGGAGGAAGAGCGGCGGATGTTTTATGTGGCGATGACGAGAGCCAAGGATACTCTGTACCTGACTTGGCCGGAGTCGCGAACGAAATCCGCTGCGGTAGCTCCCTCGCGCTTTTTGCGGGAAGTCCCTGCCCAATACTTGGATGCTTCACGGAGTGCGGACATCGGGAGGAAGACCGAGCATGACGAGCGACTTTCCGGAGATGCCGACGATGATTTGCTTGCCCGGTTGACGAGTACAACGAAACCTACTGTGGTGAACGAACAAGAAAACAGCACGGCAATAGCGGACGCAGAAAACACAACTCCACGTCCGCAACGAAAAGGATCGTCCCGCAAAAAATCCAAGCTTCGTTCCCTGTTGGCACAATTGCCGGATGAAAATTGGCATCCCGGCGATCAATTGGTTCATCGGGAGTGGGGCACGGGTTTGGTCATCGACTACAAGGAGGCCGGGGAAAACTCTGTCCTGGTAGCGGTCTTTGAATCGGTCGGGCGCAAGGAAATATCGGTATATAAAGCACCTATCGAGAAAAAGTATTGAAGAAAGGTTTTGGAGAAGTAATGGAAGATTTTTATCGTGGTTTAAATGACAAACAAGCGGAAGCGGTGCGTACCGTCGAAGGTCCGTTGTTGATTTTGGCAGGTGCCGGATCCGGCAAGACGAAAGCACTGACTTGTCGCATTGCTCATATGCTGAATGAGGGGATATCGCCGTACTCGATTCTGGCGATTACTTTTACCAATAAGGCGGCCAAAGAGATGAAGGAGCGAGTGGCCGGCCTGGTAGGGCCGATTGCGGAGAAAATGTGGATCAGTACATTTCACTCGTTCGGTGCTCGCTTTTTAAGAAGAGAAATTGATATATATGCTCCCTATACTTCTCAGTTCACCATCTATGATGCGCAGGATGCCCAACAGGTCGTCAAAAATATCATCAGAGAGTTGAATTTGGATGACAAGAGATTTCCGGCGCAGAATATACAGGCCAGAATTTCCGGAGCCAAAAACAGTCTGCAAACGGCCAAAGAATATGCAGAATCCATCGATTTTACCGATGTGTATGCTCGCCAAGTCGCCGAGGTTTACACCCGCTATGAAAAAATCCTGAAAGACAATAATGCGTTGGATTTTGATGACTTGCTCTTGGTGCCGGTGCTGATTTTGCAGAGTTATCCGGATCTTCGCCGCAAGTACCAGGAGAGATTTCGCTACATTATGATTGATGAATACCAGGATACCAATCATGCACAATATTTGTTGACGAAGTACTTGGTCGGTCAAGATCAGAATCTCTGTGTCGTCGGCGATGTGGATCAGAGTATTTATTCCTGGCGAGGCGCCGATATCCAAAATATCATCGATTTCCAAGCCGATTACCCGCAGGCGAAGATTTTGAAATTGGAGCAGAACTATCGTTCCACCAAAAATATTTTGGAAGCGGCCAATCAAGTCATTTTAAATAATATGAACCGTCCGGGGAAAAATTTGTGGACGGAAGAAGAACATGGTGACAAGATTTATTGCTATGAGGCGTTTACGGAATTGGACGAGGCCAAATTCATTGCCGACGAGATTGCCGAGTTGCAAAACAAGGGCATGAATGCCGGCGATACGGCGATTCTGTATCGTACCAATGCCCAGTCACGGGCCATCGAAGAAGCGTTGATCCGCGCTGGCATCGCGTATACGATGGTGGGCGGAACTCGTTTCTATGATCGTCGGGAAATCAAAGATTTGCTGGCGTATTTGCGCGTATTGCAAAATCCTCGCGACAATGTCAGTTTGCTGCGTATCATCAATGTCCCCAAGCGTGGAATCGGAGCGACCACCGTTACTCGTTTGGAGAATTTGGCAACGGAGCATCAAATGTCCATTTTTGAGGTCTTGATGACGAGCGAAGTGCTGGCTGAATTGTCCGGTACGGCCAAACAAAGGTTGGCGGATTTTGCCATGTTGATGATGGAAATAATGACCGAGATGAATCAGCTCACGATTGCCCAGTTGCTGGAGCTTGTTCTGGAAAAAACGGAAATGTTGGACATGTTGCGCCGGGAATCGGATCCCAAGGCGGAAAGTCGAATCGAGAATATCGGTGAATTGATTTCGGTGGCCAAGAATTTTGCCGATGAAAATCCCGACGGCAATTTGCAGGATTTTCTGGAACAAGTCGCCTTGGTCAATGATGTAGATCAATACGAAAATGAGGAACAGAAAGTTACTTTGATGACGTTGCATAGTGCGAAAGGATTGGAGTTTCCGGTGGTCTTTCTCGCCGGGATGGATGAGGGGCTGTTCCCGCATGCCCGCGCCTTTTTGGATGCGAATGAAATGGAAGAGGAACGACGTCTTTGCTATGTGGGAATTACGCGTGCGGAACGGATTTTGTACCTGACTCATGCCAAGACACGGACGGTGTTCGGCAAGACCAATCCCTACATGCCGAGTCGCTTTATTGCGGAGATTCCGGACGAATTGTGCGAGATGAAAAAGAGTCGCCGTCAAGTGGATTGGCAAGCGGAGGATCGCCGTCACCGAGAAAGTAGAAATGCAGTGGGACAATCCTTCCTGCGGACAAAAACGAGGCCGCAAGCCAATTCGCAAGCGGCTTACGATTGGCAAGTGGGAGATCTTGCCAAGCATGCGAAATGGGGCGTCGGCAAAGTCTTGGAAGTACGCGGCGAAGGGGAAAAGATGCAATTGAAACTGGAGTTTCCCACGCAAGGTGTACGTTTGGTCATGGTCAAGTTTGCCCCATTGACGAAGGAGTAGAGTATGGCAGTCACAAAAGAAGCAATGGCACGTAGCGAAGAATTGCGGGAATTGCTGAATTATCACAGTTATCGTTACTATGTCTTGGACGACCCTGAAATTACGGACTATGAGTTCGACAAATTATATCGTGAATTGGTGGATTTGGAGGCGCAGTATCCGGAGTTGATCACGCCGCAATCGCCCACTCAGCGTGTGGGCGGACAGGTCAGTGGCGGATTCGGCAAAGTGCGACACCAAACTCCGATGCGCAGTTTGGCCAATGCTTTTTCCATTGCCGAAACGGAAAGTTTTGCTCGCCGAGTTCATGAAGCCGTGCCCAAGGGCGATGTGGCATGGGTAACGGAATTGAAGATAGTTGGCCTGGCCGTGAATCTGATTTATGAAGAAGGCCGGTTGGTGCGCTGCGTGACCCGTGGAGACGGAGTGGTGGGCGAAGATATTACGGCCAATGTCAAGA
>JAEZZT010000050.1 GCA_023418435.1 Bacillota bacterium
GAGCTGTTCTGTTCCGTATAGTAACGTTGGAAATCATAGTATGTCTGCAATTGTTCGGCAGCCGATACATCGTACTTCGTCCGCGAAACCGGGGAATAACAGGGGAAGTCGATGACTTTCGTACGCACATTGGGTTCCGTTTGTCCTACTTCCGGATGCACGCTCCACCCCAGCGCCTCCGCAGTCTTGGCCAATGGGTCGGACGCATTCACGCGAATCCGGCGAATGAAATACTCCGAATGAGAGTAATGCAATCCCGGGCTCACGCCGCCTGCGACCAAGGACAGCGTCCCTTCCGGCTTGACGGCCGTCACTAAGAGCGGGCTGTTGCCGCCTATTTCCGCCGCATATGCTTCTGCCGCTTCGCGAATCGCCTGATGCAAATCTTTCATCAATTCAATCTGTTGCTCACGGTTGTAGCCCAAGGCCGACATCGCATCTTGCCAGCCCGTCATGGAGCATCCCAACAGACGATCTCGCTGATGCGATTCGTTCCAACGATGCAATTCCAAATCGATACAGGTCATGCGATAGCAAGCTCTTGCGCTGAGTCGCTCCGCCGCCAATAAGGCCTCCCGATCCAATTGACTATCGCGCACAAAGGCCAGAATATTGACCGTCGTTAAATTACAAACGGAGTTGCGCGGCAAGAGAATCTCAAAACAGGGATTCAAGCCCTCGAAGTCCGCACGGCGTCGCTTCCCTTCCGCCGCATTGACAAATCCCGGTTCACCTGTATAGCGCAAAGTTTTGAAAATATCCTGCAAGCGTTCGAAAGAGGGTTTCTCCTCGAAAAAGATACTATTATTGCTCATAAAGCGATGGAATTTATCCGGTGTCAAATTGGACTTGGCCTCAATCGTTTCTTGGTCGTCCGGGGAAATAATCGCCGTTTCAGCAGTTCTTCTCACACCGCCGACCACGACATTTTCACCGATGATATTGCAAATATCCAGAACATGGATCGGTCGCAACTTGCCATTTTCGGGTGCCGGCGCAAAATCCTCCGTAGTCAGCACGCGATGAATCTTCTCAAACATCGTGGCCAGCGACTCATATCCGGAGGCGGTACCGCCGAAAGTCACCAATCGTTCTCCCTTGGGCCGTACGCCATTGTAATTCATGCGAATTCGCTTGATATTGCGGTAATCATGGCGAGTATGAATATCCAAGTAAAACTGTAGCGCCTGTACCCATCCTTCCTTGGAGTCGCCGACTACAATGGTCGCAATATCGTCCGTACGGAAAATAAGCGAGGTCGGATCCACTCGTTCCGTCGAAGGCAACGGCTCGAAAGGTATATTTTCCAATTGCACATCCGAACGGAACTTCGGCAATTTCGCCACGTCGCGTTTCAAGATACGGAAGCCGACGCCGGTCCCTACCATCAACAAGTAAAACAAATCCGAAAAGGCATGGATATTGTCCATGACCGTGAACGCACAATTGAAATTGGCGCAGACGAGACGCTCGGAGGCATCCGAACCGCCGATCCACATGCTCCGGCCGGAAATGAACTGCCGCAAATTGAACACATTGTCAAACAAGGCTTCGGCATCCGCTTCCGTCTCCGCCGCCAACAGGCAGTTGTACGTCACCGCTCTTTCTACGGTTTCGCGCCAAGTTTCGCGACGTCCTTCTTCCTCCAACCAGCGAGAATACGTTCTGTAATAGACAAATTTGGCCAATTGGGTCATATGTTCCGGAAAATGCGGGTATTGTTCGATAAATTCCGGTCTAAATCCTGTAAAAGTACTCATATATATCTTCCTTTCTGAATTTCTAGTAGTACCTATATTGTATCACTTTTACTCCGACATACAATATATAGTATATTGCTTTTTCAGCATACCTATTTTTCATCTGCTCGATTTGGTAAAAAGAAAAATGGCGAGTACAATACAATAAGGAGGCTGAAAATGAATATACAAGAAGATATTTTTTCTCGTGAAGATATAAAAGTACATTGCGTCAGACCGGAAAATCCTCGCGGTCTCATGATTTGGTATCACGGCTGGAGCTCGCGAGCCGACGGCCAATTATCGCGAGCGCGCGTGTATGCCCACGCCGGTTGGGAAGTATTGGTTCCGGAAATGATTCATCACGATAGTCGCGGACAAGTCGATTACGAAGCGCCGGCATCGTACCCATATTTTTGGCAGACCATTTTGCAAAACATCCGGGAAACGGCTCATTGGATCGATTATGCGCGCAAACAGGGCTACACTCACATCGTTGCCAACGGACATTCCATGGGTGGGTATACGGCGCTTGGCGTGGCGGCGCACTACCCTGAAATCTCCGCTGCCGTGGCCATGAACGGCTCCGGGCATTGGCCCCTGAGTCATTTGTTCATGGAGGCTCGCTTTGCGATGCGCTACCGCTTGGAAGATCAACTCTGGCTGGAAATGAACGACTACTCGCCGCACCATGCCGCACAACTTCCACCTTTACTGTTGCTTCATGGCGAAATCGACCCCACCGTCGATCCGCGCGCCGATCAACAATTTGCCGCTATTGCACAAAGCAAGGGCGTACCTGTCGTATATGAAAGCACCCCCTTGTTGGGACACTACGTCACCACGAAGATGCTGGACCGTAGCATCGAGTGGCTAACGGAAGTAGTGGAGTAAATGGATCGCTTAGGCGACACTCCTGATTGCTCGAATAAGCCGAAAACATCGAATAAGAAATAATTCCCCAGGTGAAACAAATGCGAAAATACTCCACCAAAGAAGAGCTAAAGGCCGAAATCCGGCGAACCTTTGAAAAATATATTGCAGAATTTGATAGTATTCCGGAACTTTTAAAAGACAAGCGCATTGAAGCAGTAGATAGAACTCCGGCGGAAAACCTTGCTTATCAACTGGGTTGGACCACCCTCCTCCTACAATGGGAGGAAGACGAGAGAAAGGGTCTTCCCGTCAGCACGCCGTCGAAAGACTTCCGATGGAATCAGTTAGGAGAGTTGTACCAATGTTTCACCGATACGTACGCTCACTTTCCACTCAGCATCCTAAAAACGAAACTGCGAAAAAATGTCGACGCCATCTGTGCCATGATCGATGCCTGCAGTGAAGAAGACCTCTTTCACCCGCATAGAAGAAAATGGGCGGATGAAGCTACTAAAACCGCCACCTGGGAAATGTACAAATTTATCCATGTGAATACGGTGGCTCCCTTCGGCACCTTCCGCACAAAAATCAGGAAGTGGAAAAAACTCGCACTGTGATCGATTAATAAGAAGACAAAACTCCGGCTCTAGCGCCGGAGTTTTGATGTTCACACTCTTCGTTTAAGGAAAATCATACAAACAGAAACCCCTCCGATTGAAATTATTATAATCATCTGCATTGTAAATAATAAATAAATCTTTATACAATCTAAAGAATATGATAGAATACAGTAAAATCCTTTGTTTATATAACATTAAAATCTGTAAGTTTGTCAAACATGTGTTACAGTCGAACGGATAAAACTCGATAACACTTCTTGGAGAGTTTTCCAATTCAAAGGACTCATAGGAAATTGGGTGTAGCATCTGTAATTGTACCTAGTGAGCTGTGTGCTGAAGTCCTCTAAGGAATAAATTTTCGACTCGCATAGAACCTTTCATTATCTTTGCGGTGTCTTTTTTGGTAAATGGACTGTAAATATGTATTTTATATTTATTCTGAATGAAATAGATGTCCTTCCGACCAATGTTGCTACATTTTTACAAGCCTATGAATGACTTTATAAAACAACCGATTGTTCATATAAAACTATAAAAAAATGGGAAGACTTACGTTTCTATTGCCTCAAAATATATGCACTTAGCCTTAGCATAGAGTTTAACAAAAACAGAATTTTATTTATTTAAATAGGAGGTTACTATGACGAAAGAGGAAAAACATGGAGTCCAAATTTTTTAAAGTACATAGATTATATTGTTAAGAACATAAATTACAAAGGGCTTGCGATCAAGAAGAGACAAGATGGTTCGTATGCTTGGACAGCCACTGAAAAGTCAACAGTAATGTTCGTATTCTGAAAGTGTTGAAATTCCACCGTGTATTTGTTATCTAGAATCATAAAGTTACTAACTCATCTTTAGTCTATTGCGCTCTCTCCACTCTTTATCCACACTTCAAGTTCAGACTTTTTAAATTTCCAAAGCTTTCCAATCTTATGAGCCGGTATCCCGGTATCCTTCTTTATCCAATTCCTGATAGTATCTTTATTAACGCTAAGATGTTCTGCAGCTTCGTCAAGATTAATCCATTTTTCTTCATATTCAACCATTAGTAATACCTCCCTCGCTATTTGCTATGCACATATATTACCACAACTAATCCTTTTAATCAATTTTTATATGATTTTATATGATTTTATATGATTTTATCAAAGTTATCAATCTAACATTTTCTTGATTTTTAATCAATATCTCGCACACCAAAATTGATTAGTAATGATCTAATTTTCTCGGATTCATGCTTCATTACTTAATCTCTTTTATCAGACTTGAAATTCTCAGACTTGAAATTTCGTTTAATAGTCCCACTGATGGTTTGTACGGTGAAGTCCTCACATTAACTTCATTTTTATTATGCCAATAAACCTTAATGGCTTTATCGTCATAAACCATTATCTTGTCCATGACTAAAGTCAAGTCATCGGCATCAGATAACAAATTCCAATGGTTCATATCAAGAAAAAGCTGTATATAATCTTTTACTTGTTCCAACTGTTCTTGATTCCTTATTTTCTTTTTTACAGTTTTGCTCAAACTATCACCAATACCACCTCTTCTGTGGTAACACGTAATAAAATGTATAACAGAGAGCCTTCTATTGTAGATATTGACTTTTATGCATTTATCCTTTACAAAATGGGCGCGACAATGTCGGACTATATAATGGTAAGAAGCTGAATGCCTTGCCCTTAATCTAAAATTTCTGCCCCACTCAGCACATATCATTTTGCTGCTGAAAGAGTAAATTCCGCTGTAACTAGACTCACTTATTCTTGCTAGTTATTAAATCAAGACTTTAATTTAATTAAATAACCGTGATTATATAGTAGCTCGTGCTTATTCTCAACATAGTAATTTGGTAATTCCCCCTCATTCTTCTTGACTTTTTTAAAAAAATCCTCATTAAACTGCTTTTAGAGAAGCATATCATCCTTATACTTTTCGTTTTCAAGCATTCTTCGATTTGTCGATGCATCACTTTGCACTCCCCCTGACGACGAATAACTAGCTTTAGACAAAAACCAGTTATCATATGAGGCGTTAAGCCTTACAGATGCATTCAAGAAAATCCCATATACGATTGGTGCCCACTCCCTATTAACAACAGCTTCAACCTTCTCATCATCTCCATCCCTAAAAAGAAAACAATCAAGCCGTGTGGACTTGATTGTTTAATAGGCAGTGTATTTTATTCTTTATGTTGCAGTTCCGCTTGTTGTTCTTGATATGCGCGGCTACCCGGTTGCAACGCACTGTGGCGATGTCCATAACCGAAGTAAATGATCAAACCGATAACCAACCAAGCTGCAAAGAGTTCAAATGTATGCGTAGAAAGGTTGGCAAAGATATACACGCAGAAAACAAAACCGAGCACGGCCATCGGGTACAACGCCGGGCATTTGAACGGACGATGCAATTCCGGATGACGTCTCCGCAAGATTACTACCCCAACCAAGGAGCAAATAAAGGCAAACAATGTACCGGCAGAGGTCATTTCAGCGACAATATTGATCGGTGTCAATCCCGCCATAATCGAAACCAATGCGCCGACGATCAAAGTTACTTCTACCGGCGTACGGTATTTCGGATGCACTTTCGAGAAGAAGGCCGGCAACAAGCCGTCACGGCTCATCGCAAAGAATGCACGACTTTGTGCGTACAAGAACACCAGGATAACGGTGGACAAACCGCACAGAGCACCCGTTCCGACCAAGGCCGAACCGAAGGAGTAGCCCAATTGACGCAATACATAAGCCACCGGTTCCGCGTTGTTCAATTCGGTGTAAGGAACTACGCCGGTCAAGGTCGCACTGACTGAAATGTAGAGCAATGTACAAATCGCCAAGGAGGCGATAATTCCGATCGGCATGTCGCGATTCGGATTTTTCGTTTCTTCTGCAGCTGTCGCGATGCAGTCAAAGCCGATATACGAGAAGAAAATGATCGCAGTACCGGCAGATACCCCATGCCAACCGAAGGGCAAGACCGGAGTCCAGTTAGCCGGATCAATGCTGGGCGCAGCCAAGAACAAGAAAATGAAAATGGCCGCTACTTTGACGAATACGAGAATCTTGTTGACACGAGCGGATTCTTTCACGCCACGTACCAGCAAGAAGGTGATGATCCAAATAATCGCCATGGCCGGCAAATTGATGATACCGCCCTCCATGGGACCTGCCGTAAGTGCATGTGGCAATTCGTATCCCGCCGATTTCAGCAACCCATGCAAGTATGCGGACCAACCTACCGCTACGGTGGCGGAGCCGACGGAGTATTCCAAAATCAACCCCCAACCGACTACCCAGGCTACCAACTCACCCAAAGTGGAGTAGGTGTACGTATAGCCACTGCCTGCGACCGGCAAAGCGGCTGCCAATTCCGAATAGGCCATCGCCACGAATGCACAAGTAATACCTGCCAAAATAAAGCTGAGCATTACCCCAGGTCCGGCATACTCTGCAGCAACTACCCCCGTCAGTACGAAAATCCCCGTACCGATGATAATCCCCAAACCGAGCAAGGTAATATCCATGGCACTCAATGTTTTTCGTAATGTACTGTGCGACATGTCATTTTGATATGCCGCCAATGATTTTGTCCGTAATAATTGCATGACATCCCTCTTTCCTAAAATGATTACTTTTCTATAATATCACAAAGAGTTTACTAAACATCGAAAATAAGCGCTTGTATACATAATTCATATATGAGGTACTCTATATGCATTTCAATCATAAATATAGAGTACGCTATATTATAGTTGTTTGAGTTTCTTGCATGCTTTTCTTTCAATCGGTATAATAGTTTAAGTACATAGGTACGATAGAAAGGAGTCTTAACTATGAATCGATTTTGGGCAGAGGTATGGGATTGGACGTATTCCATCGTTGTCGCCTTGGCATTGGCGATGCTCATTCACATTTTCATTTTTGTGCCTACGAAAGTAGCCGGTGAATCCATGGTACCGACCCTGCATAACGGTCAGTACCTGGTGGTCTCAAAAATCGGCCACGTCTTGCGGGAGGCGCCGGACTACGGTCAAATCGTCATCATCGACAGTCGGGTCAAAAGACCGCGCACGTGGCAGGATGATCTTACCGAACCGGCACATAATTACATTTCCTTCTTCGATAAGGACTATGCCACTAATTTTGTATGGGTCAAGCGTGTCATCGGCAAGGCCGGCGATCGCCTGGCATTCCATGACGGGCATGTATATCGTAACGGTACCCAATTGAATGAGCCGTATACGAACGGTCCGATGGAGTTTTCTATCGAAGGAGAATATGTCGTACCGGAGGGCACGGTCTTTGTCATGGGTGACAATCGCAATCATTCCAGTGACAGCCGTTTCATCGGTCCGGTCCCCATCAGCCATGTCTTGGGACATGTAGTCTATGAATTTTAAAAAGAATCCCGCGGGATTCTTTTTTTCATGGCAAATGGTATACTAAGCGAAAGGAGTGATGTACATGAAACATAAATCTCGCGGAGCGACGCTACTGACCATTCTTTACTTGCTATTGTCTCTCCCTTTTGCCTTAGCCGCCTATTTCAATCGCAAGAAAAAATAGACCTCACAGCTGTGAGGTCTATTTACTTTTACTTCAAGTTTTGAGCTGCCGCTTCCGTAATATCCGTACCACCGGCTACTACCGCTGCTTGTTCTACGACTACATCCAAATCTTTTTGTTTGCGAGTCTTTTCAATGGCATTCAAGACATCTTTTTGAATCGGTGTCATGATTGCCTGTTCTTTTTGTGCCAATTCGCCTTGCATTTTCACAAAAAGTTGACGCTGTGCATCTTCACTCTGCAACTTGGCAGCTTCCTGCTCGAATTTTTGCTGCGCTTTCTGCTGTTCCGCTTTCAGCTCCAATTCCGCTTTGGCCATTTTCGGATGTGCCTGGAATAAGGCTTGTGTATTGACATAGCCGACGCCGGCTGCAGCGGCTCCGAATACTCCGCCCAAAGACATGACGCCTGCAACGGCGAATGCGATCATTTGTTTTTTCATGTAGTTTCCTCCTCTTTCGGTGTAACTACCTATAGTATAACCTCAGTTTTTAATTTTCGCAAGTCTATGCACCTTTTTAGGCGTGTTAGACAGTTGCGTCGTCCTCTTCTTTAATGTAGATGAATTTGTCTTTTTTCATCTTGTCGATGATTTCCGGTGCCATATTGAGGATCTTTTCAAAAGCGCCGGCCTTGTTGCCATCTTTAATCGAGAAGAGTTCCACACGATCTCCTTTGATCACCAATACGGCTGTGGGGGTCAATTTTCCGCCACCGCCGCCACCGCCGCCTTTACCGGCAACGTTTTCGGTTTTGGCGCCGTTGAAACCGCCGGTACCGAATCCGAAAGCGACGTCTACAAAGGGTACCAATGTCGTGTCACCAATATGTACCGCTTCTCCGACTACCGTTTCAACAGAAATCATGTGTTTGAAGTTTTGGAAAATCGATTCCAAATTTTCTTTGATATAGTTTCCATCCATGCTCATTATGTTTCCTCCTTTTATCTGGCGTGGCGCCAGTAGTACCATGCGGTCTTTCTGACAGACGGTGCCGCAAGTAACCGGATCGTATCCCACAGAAGTGCCAGAGGTCGTATTCCTCCGCCCACTCTGATGTGTCCTTCCATAATTTCTTCCGTAAAGAGAAATTGAATATGTGCCGCTACTTTCGGCAACGCCGCATACAACGCGCCCATCAACATCCCTTGCGTATAAGCGTCCGCCAAGCCGATCACCGCTTCACCTTGCGCATACCGCGGCAACATGCGTCCCCAAATACGTCCCAGCCAGCGAGCGACATCACCGACGATGCCTTGCTCCAATGCATAGCGAGCTACCTGCAAGTACTTGACCACCGATGTGGATTTTTTCTTTTCTGCCGGCTGTCCTTCTGCGGACGGTTGCTCCTCAGCTTTTTGCTCCTGTTTCTTTTTCATTTCTTCCTGCTGCTGAGCCCGGCTCCATACTTTGTGCCAATCTTTATTTTCGTTGGCATTCAATGCTTCTTTTTTCTTCTTATCCCACACGTCTTTTCTTGCTGCTTTCGTGCGTTCATGCGAGTCCATGCCGCCGAACGGCCAGTCCACTTGCCAAAACAAGCCCGCCCCGCCATCGCAACGCACTTCTACGCAAAGCCACTTCCACAGCCAATCTCCACGAAACTGCAAAGACCAGGTTTCATAGTTTGCAAACTCGAATTCATAGTGAATGCGCTGCCACAAAATCAGCAGAAGAAGCAAGAAACATAGAATAATGAATATGCCTATTCCCGCTAGGATATCTCCCATCGCATCACCTTCAATCCTCAATTCCTCGACGATTCATCACGCCTCGATCAAAATAATGCTTGATCGGTTTCATCTCCGTGACCAAATCCGCCTTTTCCATTAACCAGTCGGGGGCTTTTCTTCCTGTTAATATTAACTCCGTATGAGCCGGACGGGCCGCCAGTACGGCTTCCACATCCTCTCTGGACACGAGTCCGAAGAAAAGAGCGACAATGATTTCATCTAAGATAATAATATCATATTGATCTTCGGAAAATGCAAACAGAACTTTTTCCAATCCTTTGCGACATGCCTCTACATACTCTCGAGGCGGATTTCCCGCCGGAAAGAATACCACATCGCCCAAACTCTTTTTTTCTGCCTCCGTCAATTGACCTTCCTCGGCAATAAAATAGGGTTTTCCCAAGGTTTCCAAAGTCAATAAAGGAGAAATTTGCGGTAAAATATTGTGTTCGCTATACGCTCTCGATTTCATGAATTGCAAAATCCACACTTTTTTACCGGCTCCGATCGCTCGGATTGCCAACCCGATAGCGGCAGTCGTCTTGCCTTTGCCATCACCGGTATAGACCTGCACGTAGCCGTCCATCATTCTTCCTCACCGTAGTATTCCGGCTCTTCATGCTCATATGATTCCGCCATGAGCGAAGTCGCTTCCCGCATCGCGATGACCAATGACTCCGGGGACAGGACTTTTACGCCGGCACCGAATTGTAGTGCCCAATGTAAGAGGGCTCGTTGATTTACTTTTAACGTAATGACTGCCGATTCTGAAGTCACCTCATCGACCTTGATTTGTCGCCCGAAAGAATCAATGATGGCATCCATCAGGACCAGATCGGCACGGAATCTGCACTCACGGGCTTCCCCGGCAAACATGTTGACATGTTCGAAAAGATGTCTCGGAAGATTCAGTTTGCCTCGATTGAGACCTTCTACCGTCGATTTGGCTCGACTGACCGTGTCCAATTTATTTAATTGCGTGATCCGGTCGATACGATAATGCGAAATGTCATGATGACCGTCCGTATTGGCAATCAAGTAGAATCGACCGTTCGTGGCCACTACTGCATAGGGACTGACTTTATAAATATGCGGACGGCGCTCCCCGGAACGGATTCTCGGCGTTGCCTTTTTGTCCGGTCCATGTTGCAAGTAGAAGAATCGTACCATCTTGCGCTCCTCGATGGCTTCATTCAGCAACTCCAAATGGAGAAACATTTCATTCGCCGTGGATTTATCCGACTCATTGAACCACGATTCATTCGGAATATTTTCTACGGACGTCGCCGGGTTGTGATAAAACTCACTCTGTAACTTTTCCAGCTTGGCAATCATCTGTCGTACTTGCTTTTGCGGCAAATGCGAAAACAGCAAGCTGTCAATAATTGCGGACAACTCCGTCGGCGAAAATTCATGCTCATAGTACCAGGAGCCATATACTTTTTCCACCTTATCCGCTTTCGTCGTGCTGCGCCTGTCCCAAGGTTTATACCCCAAAGGATATCCTGCGTCCAGCAAATTCATCAGATTGCGTTTCACCGCTTTCCGATCCAACTCCATACCATACTCTTCTTGTAGCAACATCAATATTTGCTGTTGCGATAGAGGATGTTCGGGATCGGAGTGTCGTCGTAAAATGTCCAAAATGTACAGTAGACTCAACTTTTTGGCAGGTAAACCATCTGACTTTGTTTCACTTGTCATACCGCCTCCCCCTTTCAATCGACAATTATCTATACAATTAGTATATCATTTTTAGAAGGTATAAAAAAGTCACACGACCTTTATTATTCTCGTATTTTGATATTTTTAATTGCTTTTTATTTTTTAATTGAAAATATTGAATTAGCCTTTCCGGCGCTTATCCCGTCGTCCTTCTCGTGTAAAATCCGCGCAAAAGCCTTTCTACTTTATTTACAAACCAAGATGATCGGCGTATAATGAAACGTATCAAAATTTCATGTCGAATCTCCGTATGGAGAACGGGGGACCCGGTTCTCGGGGTGTATCGTTTTACGAGGAAGGAAACCTTTCCCTTCTAACCCGTCAGCTAACCTCGTAGACAAAAGAAAAGGTCCGTAGGACCGAGGAGGTCTTTTTTCATGCAAAAAAATACATCACCGGCGGGATTCTTCTCTCGCCTATTGTTCGGAGCACCGCTTCGTTCCAAAGAGCTGTCTTCGGAGAAGCTTCCGAAATGGAAAGCCTTGCCGATTTTTTCATCGGATGCGCTGTCTTCCATCGGTTATGGTCCCGAGCAAATTGCGTTGGTATTGGTCTTGCCCGGATTGATTCTCTATCCGTACTTCATTTGGGTGGTGGCCGCCATCATCTGTCTGTTGATGATCGTGACACTTTCTTATTCTCAAGTGATCCATGTGCATCCGGACGGAGGCGGTTCGTACTCCATCTCCAAACAGTACCTCGGTGAGATACCGGCGCTTTTGGCCGCCGCCTCATTATTTGCGGACTATGTATTGACCGTGGCCGTTTCCGTTTCCAGCGGTACTGACGCCTTGGTTTCTGCTTGGCCCGTCTTGTTACCTTACCAGATTTGGATCGACTTGGGAGTGCTCTTCGGCGTTCTGATGATGATCAACTTGCGGGGTATACGCGAAGCATCTACTGCTTTTGTCTGGCCCACGTACGCATTTCTATTCACCATCATTTCCCTGATTGTTTCCGGGCTTTACCAAGCCTTCTTCCTACATCAGGTCCCCATGGTTCATCCGGCGGCCACGGCGGCTTTCCCGACGTCATCCGTGCTCTTCCTGTTGCTCTTGCGGGCATTTGCCAACGGCTGCGCTTCAATGACGGGGGTGGAAGCAATCGCCAACGGATCGGACTCCTTCCGTTCCCCACGGGCTCATAATGCCTCCATTACGATTGCCATTATGGCGGTACTTCTCTCCTCCATTCTGGCAGGCATTTCGTACTTGATCGTTCATTTCGGTATTTTACCGGTAGCGGATCAGACTTTGTTATCGCTACTAACGGAGTTTATTTGGGGTCGCGGCGTAGGTTTCTTCATCTTCCAACTGCTGACGATGATCATCCTTTACTTGGCCGCCAACACGGCATACAATGGTCTGCCCCCGCTGATGTCGCTCTTGGCACAAGACGGCTACATGCCACGCTACTTGGCCAACCGCGGCGCTCGCCTTTCCTTCAATAACGGGATCATTTTCCTGACCTTGGCGGCAGCGGCGATGATTATTTTGTTCCACGGCAACGTGGAGCATTTGATCTCCCTCTATGCACTCGGCGTATTTCTTTCCTTTACCCTGGCACAATTGGGCTTATGTGTGCATTGGTTGCAACCGGAAGCCAAATCCGTACCGCGACTTTTGCTCAATGGTTTCGGTGCATTGGTCACCGGAGCGGTTGCCTTGGTCATTGTAGTCACCAAGTTTGTCCATGGTGTCTGGATCATCATGGTCTTCTTGCCATTGATGATGTACTTGTTGAAACGCATCAAACGGCATTACGATTTTGTCGGTCATAAACTCGGCATCACGCGAGAAGAGTATGCTCGCCAAACACAAGCACCGACGGGCAAACATTTTGTGCTCTTGCCGGTCGCGTCTCCGACCCAGGCCGTCGCTCGTGCTGTCCGCTATGCCAAACGAATCGTACCGGTGGAAAACATTCGTGCGTTGCACATTGCCATCGATGAAGAGCGCGGCCAAAAAGTCATGACCCGCTGGCGCGAATGGAATGACGACATCAAAATGGTCGTGATTCCCTCTCCGTATCGTTTGATGACGGAGCCTTTGATCGACTACGTGCGCCGCTTCAAGGAAAAACATCCCGGTGACAGCGTTACCGTCCTGATTCCGGAATTTGAGGTCTCGAGTCCGTATGCACGGCTCCTACACAACCAACAAGGTCTCGTCTTGCGTTGGCAATTGCTCAACAAATTGGACGTGATCGTTACTACCGTCCCCATGCAGTTGGGCGAAGAGGTGGAAGTGGAGAAAAAAGAGCCACCAACGGAGGCCGCTGCCCAAGCAGCAGAAGAAAAAGAGAAAGAAGCCCGCGAAACCACCGGCGACAGCATTCAACAATAAGCAAAGAGGAGGATTTCCACAATCCTCCTCTTTTTCATGCGCGGATTTCATCTCCACCAAGCTTCATATCCGAAATGCAGTAGCAGCCAAACCAACGCTCCGATCACGGCCCCCACCAAGACGCCGTTAATTCGTATCTTGGCCAATTCATCCTCTGTCTTGCTACGAATAAAATCCTGTAGACGTTGCTCGTCATATGCATTCAAAACATCCGTGACGACTGTGCCCAAGAGCAACTGCTGCGTGGAACCCATTTCCCGGAGCAAGTGGGATGCTTGCTGGTTCAACCATTGCCGATTGTCCTTCTCCTCCAACCATTGATCTCCCCAGCGCCACACCATCTCCGACAAACCTCGCGCAAGACGGCCGGGCCCTTTGCCGATGGGCCGCAGGTAGACCCGCTCCAATTCCGCTCGCAGGCGACTGATCATCTCCTCCAAAGGGCATTTTGCCACTATCAATTGCCACCATTCCTGGCGAATTTTCTCACCGTACGGTAAGTTTTCCAAGCAGCTATGCGTTTGCCACCAAGACTGCCAAGCCCGTCTTTCCTCGCTGCCCTCGGTCAATGCTGCTCCACACCAGGCATCTATGCTGGCGCACAGCTCCTCGCTGATATGCGCATAGTCCAACACACCGGTCCATTCTCCCAAACCTCGCCACCAACGTCGTGCCCCTTCCGAACCATAGCCGGCAGCCATGCTCTCCAACTCCTTGGCCAATGATTCCCGAAACTCGTCTGTCCGGATATAGCCTTGTACATGGGTCAAGCATTGATCGAGCCACTGCGTATGAAGAGAGCAATCGCTCCGGCGCAATAGTAGCCCCGCTTCGTTCAGCAGGTAGGCCCTCAACCTATTTTCCAGCTCTTTCTGCCAAGCTTCGTAGGGTACGGAAGAAAGAAATTCCGTCATGACCAAGCCCAACTTGTGTTGGGCCATTTCTTTATTGTGCGGCTCTTGCCACCAACTTCTCCATTTTTCTGCCAGCGGCAACTCCGCCATACTCCACCATCCCGGCCGCAAAAGCTTGTCCACGACCACTTGGCGGACTCCCCGGATAAAGGCTTGTCGTTGTCTGGCGATTAAATTCGTATGGAAGCTTATGCCCAACGGCTCACCAAAAAGAGCCGCTACGGCGAACCAATCGGCAATACCGCCTATCAAACCGGCCTGCGCCACATAGTAGAAAAATTCAGCTGTCGCAGAGGGATAATAAAATCTGAATACGGCAACGCCCAAAAATGTGCATACTGCGCCACCCAAAAGCCAATTTGCTTTCTGCCATGTACTCATAATACTCCCCTCACCACCGCATCGAGGCAGTACAAAACCGCCCCCACGACCGCACCTACCAAAGTGCCGTTGACGCGGATCATTTGCAAATCATCCGCGACCTTCGCTTCGGCCAAACGAGCCAAATCCTCGCCGCTATATTTAGCCAGCTCCTTTTCCACGACCTTTTTAAAATACTGCCGTAACCTTGGCAAGTTCTGTAGAAGAAGCCAACGAAAAGCTCGTTCCGCTTTTTCCACTTGCGCCGGGTTGTGCAAAAAACATTGCCACCATTGTCGCACTCTGCCTGCCACATAGCCGGCCAACTTTTCTCGTTGGTCGGTGGAGTAATACTGCTCCTCCAAGTGTGCCAACCAATGCGTCTCGACCATTTGGTCCCGCCATGGACCTACCCAGGACTCCACCGCTTCTCGCCAGCGTACATCCGTACGTAGCCGGCATTCCGTCTTGCTCAACAACGAGTCGAGACGGAGCGCCAAGTCGCTCTCCGGATCCTGCAGCGACTTGGACCAGCGCAATAGCCGTCGCTGCCAACGCCGGCCGGCTTCCCCTTGGTCCCGGGAGCCGGCCAGAAACTCCCAAACTTCCGCTCGCCAAGGATGCTCCTGCGCCTCGTGCGCGATGAGAAAACGCCAGCGCTCCTCACACCAGGTAGCCACGCGAGGATCTGCTAAAGCAATCCGAAGAATGTCCCCCAAACCGATCCATAGACCTTTGCCTTGAGGACTCCGTAAGGCTTCAATGGCAAGCGCCAACACATCCGCCGGATGAATCACTTGGCGAAATTGCCGTTTGCTCCATCGGCTGAAAGATTCCCAC
>JAEZZT010000088.1 GCA_023418435.1 Bacillota bacterium
CGGATTTGATCTTGGACCCGGGGATCGGTTTCGGCAAGTCGGCGGAGCAAAATATGGAAGTCTTGCGACGAATGCCGGAATTGATCGAGAAGTTGCCCTATCCGTGGCTGTTGGGGACAAGTCGCAAAGGCTTTATCGGTCTGGCCTTGGATTTACCCGTGACGGAACGAATGGAGGGAACTGCCGCCACATGTATGTACGGACAATTGGCGGGTTGCGATATTTTGCGTGTTCATGATGTCAAGGCGATTGCGCGGATGACGAAAATGATGGACATGATTATGGGGAGACGACGCTATGGGAAAGATTGAGTTGCACGGCATTATTGCTTATGCGTATCACGGCGCATTGCCGGAAGAACAAATCTTGGGGCAGCGATTTGAAGTGGACGTGACGTTGGAGTACGACATGAGCCGAATCGGTGAAAGTGATGACCTGGCAGATGGCGTGGACTATGGCCGGGTGTACGATGTGGTATTGGCGGTCGTACAAGGAAAACCGGTGCAGACGCTGGAGCATTTGGCAGGTTTGGTCAATCGGAGAATTTTGGCAGATTTTGCGCCGGTAGAAAGAGTGACAACGCGGCTCAAGAAACCGGCCGTACCGATTGCGGGACCATTGGCATATGCGGCAGTGGAAAGGACTTTGCAGCGATGATTCGTTACTATATTTCGCTAGGTTCCAATTTGGGAGATCGACTGGCATACCTGCAAGCGGGATTGGACGGCATTCGTGAACATGGCATGGACGTCATTGCCGTTTCTCCGGTGTATGAGACGGCACCTTGGGGAAATACGGAGCAAGGGGCATTTCTCAACGCAGTGGCAATTATCGCAACCGAGAAATCGGCCGAAGCGGTTTTGCAGGAATTGTTGTTGATTGAGCTGGAGCAACAAAGAGAACGAAAAGTGCATTGGGGACCGCGGACGCTGGATTTGGATATTATCGAGGCCGAAGGGCTGTCTTGCGATTCATTGCGACTCACATTGCCGCATCCGCGCTATTGGGACCGTGCATTTGTATTAGTGCCTTTAGCGGAGTTGGAGCCCGATTGGGAATATCAAGGTGTATCTATCGGCGAACGTATCCGAGAATTGGGGACACAGGGAATTCAAGCAACCGGAATGGTTTTAAAGTAGGATTAAATAATATAAAAAACAGTATAAAATTTTAACTTTGATGCAAGTTAAACTTGCATCGCTTTTTTTTTTTTTTATAATGTATAAGGTGGGAGTTAATATAATTGTTCGTTTAGAATGTTCGTTTATTGTTGATTTATGTTTTTATTTTATAGTTGGATTAGGAGGAATTGTAAAATGAAACGTTCCATCTATTTTGGCATACTTGCATATGCTTTAAGCGCGTGTGTATGTTTCTCACAGACAGCTGTTGCTGCGGATCCGGACAAAGAAAACACACAAAAAGCACAAGTGAGCAGTGCCTTGAAAAAAATAATTGATTCATACAATGCGGATCACAAAAGCAATCCATTGACCAAAGAGGAACAAAGTGCGTTAAACACCTTTTTCTCTAATGCCGGAAATGCTCGTTCCGGTAATCCCAATGGCATGGAGTTGGGAAATCGAAATCGCCAAATCGATCCTGCGCTTTTCAATAATGCGCAGGTTGTCGGGGTGAATAACTGGTACACCGGTCAAAGTCCGGTGGTGATCGGGCAACAAAATTTTGCCTTGGGAATCCAAGATATAGTGATCGGCTATCAAACTCAGGGATTTGGCAGAAACAGCATTGCTATTGGGGATGGCAGTACGGCACTTCCGACCTTTGGCAAGGGAAAGCCGCTCAAAGGTAATTACAGTACAGACTATCGTCGTTGGGAAGGCAATAACAACGCCATTGGGGTAGAGGCAATGGCGACCGGCCATGCCAGCTCTTATGGTGCATATGCCAGAGCACTCGGTACCGGTTCTTTGGCCTTGGGGACGAATGCGGTGGCAGCCGGCGTCAATCATGAACTGCTTCGCAAAATTGAAGCGACATCCGACATCTATACGGATAGCGGCTTGCATCCTTTGAATATCAATGGCGAAGTCATTCAATACTTCAAGCAGACCAAAAACTTATCTACGAAAGAAGAAATTTTTGCCTATGTAAAAGAAGTATATAAGGACTATTTGGCAGAAAACTCATTTGATACGATTGAGAAGAAAGATTCTGGTGATGCGGAGATAGTATTGACCAAATTGGCATATCAATTGGCATATAATCCGGACGAAGGCAGAATGACTACGGCGATCGGTACCAACTCCTATGCATCTACCGAGGGTTCGGTGGCATTGGGGGCAGGATCTATTGCAGCGAGAGCTCTCTTCACCGACGAAGGGGTAGTCGCTCCTTACAGTAATTTCAAGTTGACGAAACAGAATACGGTGGGAGCGGTTTCTGTAGGTACGAGCCAACAATTGCGTCAGATTATTAATGTAGGCGACGGTACGGAAGATACGGATGCCGTGAATTTGCGCCAATTGCAAAAAGCCATAGAATCCGTCACCAACAAGGTGACTGTACCTGAGATAGAAGTACAAGGAAAACCGGGTACACCGATTGAAGTCGTCAAGAGTAATGTAGAAGTAGATGGAAAATCAAAAACGGTCTACACCGTGGGAGTAACGCTTCCTACCGGAGGTGGAGATGCCCAAGATTTTGCCATTACGAAAAAGATTGACGGCAAAGAGATTCCGGTAGGTGACAAGGGCAAGGAAATTGGTTTTATCAGCGGAAATAATATCGCTTTGACTGAGAAAAATGGTGAAATTGTCGTAGGTACTTTGGACAATGTCAAATTTAAAGAAGCCAATATCTCCGGTATCAATATCAATGACTCCGGCATCGATATGGCGGGTAAAAAAATAACTAATTTGGCAGATGGAGAAATTTCGCCAACCTCCAAAGATGCAGTCAACGGTTCGCAATTGTATGCGGTGTCTTCGAACTATCAACGTTTGGGCGATGAGATTCGCAGCGTGGGCGCCGGTGCAGCCGCTCTTGCCGGATTGCATCCGCTCGACTTTGATCCGGATGACAAGTGGGACTTTGCATACAGCTATGGCAGATATCAAGGTAAGGGCGCAAGTGCGTTAGGTGCTTTCTATCGGCCGAATGAAGACACCATGTTCAGCGTTTCCGGAACGATCGGAAGTGGAGATGATATGTGGAACGCCGGTGTCAGCATTAAAATCGGTCAAGGAAATCACGTTTCCGTGTCCCGCGTAGCGATGGCCAAAGAAATTCGCAGCTTGAAGGCTGAAGTAGAGGAATTAAAGGCGCTCGTCGGCGGTTTGTTGCCGGCATATGATGTCAATAAAACCAGCCTGTTCCCGGATATTCCTGAAAACCATTGGGCATATG
>JAEZZT010000073.1 GCA_023418435.1 Bacillota bacterium
GCAGAGAACGCAGCCATTCAGCAGGACACGCAATTGGCCAAAGAACTGGGGGATTTGCAGCGACGACAGACGGACCTGGCAACAATGCAAAAACGCTACCAGGATCATCGGAAACAAATCGAAAGTATTGACAAGGAACAACAGGTGGTCGGCAGTTTGGCGGAACTTGCGAACGGTACGAATACCCAAGCGAGAGCGAAGGTCACCTTTCAACGGTATGTGCTCGGGGCGCTCTTGGAAGATGTTCTGCAATCGGCCAATATCCGTCTGCAGGCGATGAGCCGCAAACGATATTTGTTGCGGCGTATCGATACTGCCGCGACTCGCAATCGGGCCGCGGGGTTGGAATTGGAAGTATGGGACGAATACACCGGGTACAGCCGCCCCGTTAGCACCCTGTCGGGCGGCGAAACCTTCCTGGCCTCTCTGTCCTTGGCACTGGGCTTGGCGGATGTGGCGCAAGCCTATGCCGGAGGCTTGCGCATGGACACCGTCTTTGTGGATGAAGGTTTCGGAACCTTGGATGAAGAAACGCTCAACGAGGCGATGTCCATTTTGGCCAATTTGCGCGAAAGCGGTCGCTTGGTGGGGATCATCAGCCATGTTGAGGAATTGTGCCAGCGTATCGATACGCGCTTGGAGATCACCAAGTCGGCGTCGGGATCTTCCGCGCATTGGGTGCTGGGATAATTGGCAAAGTCGGCGCTTTGTGCTAAAATAACTATATCGAAAAAATTCGGAAAGGAAGTGGGGAGATGGCTTTTACTTTTGCACATAACAATTTCAATGTTTTGGATTTGGATAGAAGTATCGCTTTTTACAATGAAGCCCTGGGTTTGCAGGAAGTGCGTCGCAAAGAAGCGGAGGATGGCAGTTTCATCCTGGTATACTTGGGAGACGGCAAGACCGGCTATGAATTGGAGTTGACTTGGCTGCGCGATCGCAGCGAACCTTATGACCTGGGGGAAAATGAATTCCATTTGGCATTTGTGACGGAGGATTTTGCCGCGGCGCATGCCAAGCATCAAGAGATGGGCTGCATTTGTTATGAAAATCCGGCCATGGGCATCTATTTCATAGCGGATCCGGATAATTATTGGTTGGAGATCGTACCGAAGAAATGACGAGCTGGTTACAGAGAACGGAATTGCTGATTGGCGATGCCGTGAAGAAATTGGCGGAATCATCCGTCGCCGTATTCGGTGTGGGTGGTGTCGGTTCGTTTGCTACGGAGGCCTTGGTGAGGTCCGGCGTGGGACGCTTGGTGTTGGTCGATGCGGATGTGGTTTCCGAGAGCAACCGCAATCGGCAGTTACCGGCCCTCATTTCCACTTTAGGAGAGGATAAAGTCGCCGTCATGGCGGCGCGTATCCGGGATATCAACCCGCAATGTCGCGTGGAGACGAGAAAAGAATTTTACTTACCTACGGAACGCCCGTACTTGGCGGATTTAGCCGTAGACTATGTGGTGGATGCCATCGATACGGTAGCTGCTAAAGTAGGGCTGATCGTGGAGGCGCAGCAATTGGGAATTCCGCTCATTTCGGCAATGGGCACCGGTAATAAATTGCATCCGGAGAAACTTTGTTTGACGGATATTTATCAAACGCATACCTGTCCGTTGGCCAAAGTGATGCGCCGTGAATTGCGCAAAGCCGGAGTGCCCCGGCAGCTGGTGGTATATTCGGAAGAGGAACCGCGCCGACCGCAATATCGTGCCGAGGACGAGCGAGTGCCGGGGTCCATCGCTTTTGTTCCGCCGGTGGCGGGAATGATCATGGCGGGCGTAGTCGTTCGACATTTAACGGAAATGGAGTGAAATAAATGAAAGCAATCATTACTATGGCAAAAAACGATCAAAAGATCGTTATCGATTTATTTGACAAAGAAGCACCGGGAACGGTGGAAAATTTTGTATCCTTGATTCGT
This sequence comes from Bacillota bacterium, assembly GCA_023418435.1. Lineage (GTDB taxonomy): Bacteria > Bacillota > Negativicutes > Veillonellales > Negativicoccaceae > JAEZZT01. The sequence continues at coordinate 1,930 of JAEZZT010000073.1, forward strand.
AAAGGATTTTACGACGGGCTGAAATTTCATCGAGTGATTCCCGGCTTTGTCGCACAGGCCGGTTGTCCTTTCGGCACGGGTACCGGCGGTCCCGGTTACACGATTAAATGTGAAACCGCAGGCAATCCCCACCGTCATGAAAGAGGTTCTCTTTCCATGGCGCATCGCGGTAAAGATACCGGCGGAAGCCAATTTTTTATTTGTTTCGAACCGCAACCCCATTTGAACGGTGTGCATACCGTTTTCGGTAAAGTGGTCGAAGGTATGGATGTCGTTGACGAAATTGAGCAGGGGGATCGAATCGCAACGATTACAGTAGAAGAGTAAGGAGCTGATCGGGTGAAAAGGTACACCTTGCAGCAGCCCAATCTTTTGGATTTGGTCGTGGACGGACAAACTTGGTTGGGCTATTGCCAGGATTGGTATGAAGATGAATGGCAACGTCTGGCGGGATGCGGCCCTACTACGGCGACGTATGTATTGGCGTACCACTTTTTGCGGGACGGGCTTTGGGACTCGATTCAAGATATCGCTACGGCGAGAATGCATATGAATCGTGTCTGGCCGCATGTCAAACCCAGGCGTGGCGGTTTGTTTCGTACCAGATGGTTGGCGGAAGGAATGGAAAATTTTCTCCGAATGGAAGAGATACAAGACTATTGTGTCAGAATGTTGCCGGTATCGGTGTTGGCACGATGTCGCCCCAGCGATGAAGAAATGATCGAGTTTTTGCAGGCGGGCTTTACGGCGGATTCGCCGATTGCTTTTTTGAATCGCCATCGCGGTAATGAGGAAGAGCTGGAAACTTGGCACTGGGTGCCCTTGGTCAGTTTGACCGAGACCGCTGAAGGATGGCAAGCCTGCGCCTATGATGAAGGTCAGGAACGTCGCTTTAACCCATTGCGTTGGTTGCATGAATCCAGGTTGGGCGGTGGTCTGGTATATTTGGAGAAAAAAGGATGAAGAATATGAAAATAGCAAATCAATTAACGGATTTAATCGGCAAAACACCCTTATTGAAGTTGGGGCGTTATATTGAAAAAAGAAATTTGGCCGCAGAAATAGTTGTCAAAATGGAATCGATCAATCCCGGCGGATCGATAAAAGATCGCGCTGCCTTGGCGATGATTGAACGTGCGGAACAGGAAGGACGCTTGAAACCGGGCATGACGATCTTGGAGCCGACGAGCGGCAATACCGGCGTAGGCCTCGCCATGGTGGGCGCTGCTAAAGGATACCCGGTGATCACAGTCATGCCGGAAACGATGAGTGTCGAGCGGCGCAAATTGATTTAGGCGTATGGAGCGAAAATCGTCTTGACTCCCGGGGCCAAGGGCATGCAGGGAACTTTGGATGAAGTGAAACGAATGACGGAATCGTCTGCCGAATACTTCGTGCCCAACCAATTTGCCAATCCTGCCAATGCGGAAATGCATGAGCAGACGACGGCAGAGGAAATTTGGGCGGATACGGAAGGGCAAGTGGATGTTTTCGTTGCCGGCGTCGGTTCCGGTGGTACCATTACCGGCGTAGGGCATGTCTTGAAAGAGAGAAATCCGCAGGTGCATGTCGTGGCGGTAGAACCGGAAAAGTCGCCCTTGCTTTCCGAAGGGCAGGCCGGCCCTCACAAGATTCAAGGGATCGGTGCCAATTTTGTGCCGGATCTTTTGGACACAGCTATTTATGACGAAGTGGTGACGGTCAGTGAGGAAGCGGCCTTTGCCGCGGCTGCGGCGTTGGCCGCCGAGGAAGGTGTCCTGGCCGGGATTTCCTCGGGCGCAGCATTGGCTGCGGCCACGGAAATCGCCAAGCGCCCCGAGTGGGCCGGTAAACGGATCGTGGTCATCCTGCCGGACACGGGCGAAAGATATCTCTCGATGTCGGTATTCCCCGCAGAAGTGTAAAATAAAAATCACGGAAATCGTTGGATTTCCGTGATTTTATTTTACTTACTCTCGAAGAATGCTTTGTAGGCCAGGTAGGCACTATAGGCGTCCGTTTTCTCGACCAACTCCAAGGGAGCGTGCATGCTCAACATCGCCACCCCGCAATCGATGACCTCACAACCCCAGGCCGCCAAGTAAAGGGCGATGGTACCGCCGCCACCTTCGTCGACTTTGCCCAACTCGCCGATTTGCCATGGCACATCGGCCTCGTTGAAAATACGGCGTACCTTGCCGACGAATTCCGCATTGGCATCATTACTGCCCGATTTGCCTCGCGCACCGGTGTACTTGGTCAAGACGATGCCGTGACCGGTGAGGGCGGAGTTGTTCCGCTCCATCGTATCCGGGAACGTAGGATCGAAAGCCGCAGTGACATCGGCGGAGAGGATTTCCGTGTGGCGGAACACTTGGCGCAATGCCAGGTGAGATTCAATTCCGCGAAGGGCCAATAAGTCGCTGACGAAATCGGTGAAATAAGTGGAAGTTACGCCCGTGTTTCCGTAGGAACCGATCTCTTCCTTGTCGGCGAAAAGTGCCACTTGTGTATATTGCCCCGGCTCGGCGTTCAAGATCGCAGCGAGATTGCCGTAAGAACAAACGCGATCATCATGCCCGTGCCCCAAGATAAAAGCACGATCCAAACCCACGTCGCGCGCACCTTGAGCGGGAATGACTTCCAGTTCCGCAGAGGCGAAATCCTCATCTTCGATGCCGTATTTTTCTTTGAGCAATTGCAAAATCGTTTCGCGAGCGGAGTCCTTGCCGTCGGCATGTCCGCCGATGACCGGCAGGAGCATTTCACCGGTGATTGCCTCGGCAACTTTCTTTTCCGCCTGGCGATGACCGAGATGCGGCAAAAGATCCGTGATATAGAGAACGGGATCTTTGTCGGAAAGACCGATTTCCACATCGACGACTTTACCTTCGCGGGTGACTACGACCCCTACCAAGGCCAAGGGCATGCAGACCCATTGATATTTCTTGATACCGCCGTAATAATGCGTGCGTAAAAACACGAGGCCGTCTTTTTCGTCTAAAGGATTGGCTTTTAAATCCAAACGCGGCGAATCGATATGAGAACCGACCACTTTCAGACCGGATGTCAGCTCATCCCGGCCGATTACCGCTAAGATGACGGCTTTGCCCTTATGATCCAAGTAGACTTTGTCGCCGGCTTGCAGGGAAGAGTACTCTTCGAGCGAACGAAAACCGGCTGCCTTGGCTTGGCGAATGATTTCACGATTGGCCAAACGCTCCGTACGAGCTTGATCCAAAAATTTTTTGTAATTTTCACAATAATCGTAGCAGGCTTGTTTCTCGGTATCGGACATGCGCTGCCAAACGGATTCGGTACGACTGTAAGTTTGCATATTCACAATTCCTTTCCATATATTGATCTAAAAACAGTATACGATGAGTGCCGTCAGTTGGCAAGCTAGGCCATCAAGAGCAGGCGCAGTCCCAAGGCCAACAGCGCGATGGCCAACAATATAATAATGCTGCGGGCATGAATCCTCTTGGAGAGATAGGCACCGGCCTGTGCTCCGATAATGGCACCGATGCTGAACAGCAAGGCGGGACGCCAGTAAATATGCCCTTCCCAAGCATGGGTGGCCACGCCGACGGCGGCCGAGATGGCCAGCACGAAATGAGAGGTCGCGGTGGCAATATGCGTAGGAAATCCCAAGAGATAGATCATGGCAGGGACATGAAGTACGCCGCCGCCGATTCCCAAGATGCTGGAAATAAATCCGATAACGAAAGAAATGGCGATGCCCAAGCCCAATGGATAATGAAATTGTTTGTTGACAACTTCAATCATGGGAGAGGTTCGGCGCAGATTCTTCCATAAAATCAATAGCGAGATCGCCGCCAAGAGACTACCGAAACTGAGGCGAAAACCGGCTCCGGAAAAATGATTGGCGAGTATGGCGCCACCGATGGCACCGGGAATCGTAGCCAGCGCGAAGACAATGGCCGCATCATAGCGAACTTTATCTTGGCGCACATAGGCTATCGTGCCGGAAAGCGCATTGGCCAGCACAATAGTCAATGAAGTGCCGGCAATCATGGCCGGTGGCCATTGAAACCATAGTAGAAACAGGGGGACAAAAATAATACCGCCACCGGCTCCGATCAAGGTGCCGAAAGCAGCGACCAGAGCACCCAACAGCGGATATAATAACCATTCCATGAAATCATCCTTTATGTGTTTTGTTTTTATTATATCATTTGCGTACCTTTTGCCGCAGTCAATTTTTGTATGTTAGAATAAAATACAGGGAGGACAATATGTTACAAAAATTCTCTGCATATCAATGGGACGGAATCGATGTCCTACGTTATAAAGAAGATGGCAGTCCGTTCCGAGATGTGACGCGCCAGGTGCTTTTTCACGGGGCACCGGATATTCCCTGTGAATGGCGCTACTTCGAGGTGGGGCCGGGCGGATACTCGACGCTGGAGCATCATGAACATACGCATTGGGTATTGATCTTACGAGGAAGCGGACGCTGTTTGTTGGGCGATCGCATTGCCGATATCTCGTTCGGCGATCGGATCGAAATCCCCGCTTGGCAATGGCATCAATTTCGCGCTACCAATAATGAACCGCTAGGCTTTCTTTGTCTGGTCAATCAGGCCCGGGACAAGGTGACATTACCTACGGAAGCGGACTTGGCGGAATTGAAGAAGGATCCGGCGATCAAGCAATTTTTGGAGGAAGAATGATGGAAAAAAGAACGGAACATTTGACGGACTTGCAATATCGTGTTACTCAGGAAAATGCAACGGAGCCGCCGTTTGCCAATGAATATTGGGACAATCACGAATGCGGACTCTATGTGGATGTGGTGACCGGCAAGCCCTTGTTCACTTCAGAGCAAAAGTTCGACTCCGGTTGCGGCTGGCCGAGCTTTGATCGGCATTTGCCCGAGGCGGGAATCACGGAGCATGAAGATCGCAGTATCATCGGGATGCCTCGCATCGAAGTGCGGTCGCAGGGAGGCCATTTGGGCCATGTGTTCCCGGACGGACCGACGGAGACCGGTTTACGCTATTGCATTAACTCGGCAGCACTGCGTTTTATTCCCTATGAGAACTTGGCAGCGGAGGGCTATGGCGAGTATCGAAAATTTTTTCAACAGAAAAAATAAAAAATTTGCTTTTGGCTATTGACACTGCGAAAAATCTTTGCTAATATTGTCGTAATTTAACAGACAAACAGTAATGACGGAAAAAAGTAGGTTCGTTAGGGACTCCTCAGAGAGCTGACGGCGGGTGAAAGTCAGCGTGGACCGCGAATTGAAGTTCTTTCCCGAACTGCATCGCTGAAATATGGAGTAGGTGATGCCGGTGTGACTATCGTTACCAGGTCTCAAGTTGATCCGACTGTAGATAATTGGGGTGGTACCGCGGAAGATTTTCCGTCCCCTGCGGTACTGCTTTTTTATTTACTCGGATAAACAGGGTGGTACCGCGATGTCGTCCCGTCGTCCCTTGTCTGAGGGACGATTTATTTTTAGAAAGGGATGATGACAATGAAAAAAATGCAGAAGTGGATGAAATGGGTAGCAATGGGAGCCATGGTGGCAGTAGCGGCCGGTTGTGGCGGGGAAAAGGCCAAGACCGGAACCGACGAACTGCATATCGGTGTCGTACAGATTATGGAACACAAGGCATTGGATGAAGCCAACCGCGGGATGACGGATGCGATCAAGAAAGGCCTTGCCGGACGCAAGATTGAATTCATTCAGCAAAATGCCCAAGGTGATCAATCGAATCTCAAAACAATTGCTCAGGGATTCGTCAATCGCAAGGTAGATCTGATTGCGGCCATCTCCACGCC
>JAEZZT010000005.1 GCA_023418435.1 Bacillota bacterium
AAGCTCGGACTTGATGGCAAATCTAGGAGTCACATGGAGATTTGGCACGAAAGAAGATCGAGACTACTTAGCAAAACGTCCGGAACGTTATGCAGATGGTCCGATTTCGTCGGTGTATGTCTTGCAGGATGAAGTGACTGCGTTAATGGCAGAACGTGAAGCGCAAGAAAAACGTTTGCAAGAACAACAAGCCAAAATCGAATCTCAACAAGAAGAAATGAAATTGCAACGTCAGATGATAGAACAAATGCAAGAAGAATTAAAACGTCTGGCAGGTAGATAATTTCTGATTGCTATGCAGATAAATTGAGATTCTTCATGATTGAGTTTCACAGTGAGACTTTTGGCGCTCACTGTGAAATCAGTCGATTTTCTGATCAACAAATACAAAAAGCATCTCTATAGAGATGCTTTTTGTATTTCATAGAATGAAATATCTGATTAGTTCTTTGTGAATGCGTTATTGGTGTTCTATGGCTATGAGGCATAATAGAGCTACCGATAAGTGTGATATACTAAAAAATATGAGGAGGGAAGCACTATGAAACCAAACGGCAAAAAACTAGGCGTATTAGGCGGAATGGGGCCGGCCGCAGCCGCAGAATTTTTGAGGCTGTTGGCGGTTCATGCACCCGCTCATTGTGATCAAGAACATCCCGTCGTCTATTTATTGGGAGATGCAAGTTTACCGGATCGCTCTACTGCCATGTTGGGATTGGGAGAGAGTCCGGCCGCTCAGATGAAAGACGATTTTTTTCGCTTGGCAGAGTGGGGGGCGGATCTTCTATGTGCACCATGTAATTCGGCCCATTATTTCATTGATAGTTTTAGGGAAGAATTGCCATGTCCCTTGATTCATATTATTGAAGAAACTCTAAAAGATGCCGCCGCCATATCTCCGCAAGGAGCCTGGCTGATAGGAACGGACGGTACCATTCGTTCCGGATTGTATCAACGGCGAGCAAAACAAATGGGATATAATTTGCTGGAGCCTTTGCCGGAAGTGCAAAAGGACACGATGAAAGTCATTGCTTATATTAAAGCCGGCGATTTTATAAAGGCAAGCGATATGATGAAAAATGTCGTGCAGTCGTTGCGCTTGGCAGAAGAATTACCGATTGTATTGGCCTGTACAGAATTACCGCTGGCTTATGCGGCGGCCGATTTACCGAAAGAAGAAGGAATCAGTTCATTGGAAGCATTGGCCAAAGCCTGTGTACGAGAATTGTACTCGATGAGCTGAACAGTATCTTCAGCATAGAGGATTTTTCGCTGCGTTTTAAACGTTTGGCGAAATTCATGGCGGTGTAAGAAAGGAATGAGAATGACACATGAATTGGCAAGAAATTAAGCAATGGGAGCCTCAAATTATTGATTGGCGGCGGCATATACATCGGTATCCGGAATTGTCTTTTGGCGAATATGAAACGACCGCATACTTGATACGTGAATTGGAAAAAATCGGCGGTTGGCGATTACAACGTTTGGCAGATACCGGTGTGGTAGCAGAGTTGGAGGGCGGCCGACCGGGGCGGAAAATTGCCTTGCGGGCGGATATTGATGCTTTGCCGATAGAAGAGGCGACGGGATTGGAATTTTCGTCGGTGAACAAGGGCGTGATGCACGCTTGCGGGCATGATTCTCATGCGGCCATGTTATTGGGCGCGGCTGCATGGCTGGCGGCACAGAAAGATTCTCTGGCAGGGAGCTATCGTCTGATTTTCCAAGCCGGCGAAGAAGTAATGCCGGGCGGTGCACGAGCATTAATGGATGCAGGTGTATTGGAAGGCGTGGATGCGATTGTAGGACAACACATCATGCCGAATTTGCAGTCGGGAGAAATCGGTGTTTGTTCGACGGATGTCATGGCGGCGGTGGCGGATTTTCACTTGGTGGTACGCGGGAGAGGCGGTCATGCCGCACAACCGCATACCTGCTGTGATCCGATTCCTATTGCAGCAGAGATCGTTGGCGCGATACAACGCCTGGTCTCGCGTGAGACCAACGCTTTGATTCCGCTGGTCGTATCCAACACGATTTTTCAAGCCGGCAATGAAGCGACGAATGTTATCCCCGAAACCGTTCGTCTGGGCGGAACGGTGCGAACATTCGATCATGCTTTGTATCAAGAAGTACCACGTCGCATTGTCGCTCTGGCGGAACAAATTGCGGCAGCTTATGGAGCCACAGTGGAACATCGCATCGAATATGGACCGGTGCCAACCGTGAATCATCCGCAGATTTCAGCTCTGGTCAAAAAAGTGGTTGTCGAAGCTTTCGGACAGGAATCTTTGATCGAATCGACGCAGTTGATGGTGGGAGAAGATTTTGGTGCTTACTTGACGGCAGTGCCGGGAGCATTTTTCTTCATCGGTGTCAGCAAGCCGAAAGAAACGGTATATCCCTTGCATCATCCGAAACTGAATATTGATGAAAACGCGTTACGTTATGGAACGGAAATTTTACTGCGGTCGGCGGTACGTTTAGCGGATCCTGCTACCGATATCGGTCAATAAATAAAAATGCTTCTCGAGCGAGAAGCATTTTTATATTCGTGGTATATTCCAATAAAAGTCATGGAGCTTGCAAATCCCAAGCATTTTCACGAATTCTCCAATCGTGATCGGCTTGCGTTTCCTGTAAATCATAAATGTTTAAGTCAATATTTCGTAAATGTTCAGTATGCGCATTTGCGATAAATTCCAAATTGACTAAACGCTGATTTTGTTGTGCACGAAGCGTTTGCAACTGCTCTTCTAAATCAGCTAGATGTGTATATTGCAAGTATAATAAGACGGCAAAGATGGATGTCAACAGTATCATTAAAATTAACCATACGTATGGAGAAATACTTGAGATTTTATTATGCATTATGACCTCGGGATGGCGCGGGATTTTGGGTACGGAGTTGATTTTCCGCAAAATCCAGCCACAGTTTGGCGGCATGTGACAGATAATGTCCTTTGCGCCAAATAACATACAGTTTATGCACGATGGGAGTTCCAGTCAATGGGCGGACTGCCACTTGAGGTACTAAGGGACTATTGCTGTCAGATGGTGGACAAAGTCGACTCGGCAACAAGGCAATGCCCAATTCCGCATTCACTGTCTGAACCATCAAATCACGCTGTGCCGTTTCAAAGACTACCTTAGGATAAAAACCGGCCTGCTTGCATTGGTAGATGATTTCATCATGGAGATTGAAATCATCTCGATACAGCACAAAGTTTTCATTTCGCAAATCGGCGAGAGCCAATGTTTTTTGCGCAACCAAGGGGTGATGCTTGGGCAAAAGCACGCAAACAGGGTCCTCCAAAAGGAAAAATGAGCCATAATTCCCCTTCGGTTCGGTGCAAATGATACCGAGATCGGTGAGACCTTCTTGAACGGCAATCTCCACTTTTTTGGAGCCGTATTCGTAGAGTTCCAAATCGATTTGCGGATACAATTTCTTGAAAGCACCCAGCAATCTGGCAAAGACGGGAGAGTCCGTAATCGGCGGAAGGCCGATATGGATCGAGCCCTGCTCCAATTTGAACTCATTTTCGAAATCCGTCTTGATATGCTCAAAGACATAGACGCTGCGTTTGGCATGATTGAGAAAGATAGTTCCGGCATCCGTCAGTTCGACGGACTTGGCATTGCGTAAAAAAAGCTGGACTCCGAGTTCCTCTTCCAGCGCTTTGATCGTACGACTGATTGCAGATTGGGAAATATGCAAATGCCGCGCGGCCTTGCTGAAACTTTTCCGATATGCTACTTCAGTAAAATATTTCAAGTGATGAAAGTCCATAATGCCTCATTTCATTGCCAGTATCGGCAAATTCCTTTATAATAAAGTAAAACCGAGAAAATGGTTTTATGAGTTTTAGTCATAAGTCAATTATTATGATACTATTTTTTCTCTTTATTGGCAAGGCGAACGGACTTTTGCACTCAGAACAGAATTGGAAAGGGTGGATTTTATGAAGTGGAAAACAATGGACGGTAACACAGCCGCGGCCTATGTGTCCTATGCATTTACGGAAGTGGCGGCCATTTATCCGATCACACCTTCGTCCCCCATGGCGGAGTTGGTGGATGAATGGGCGGCCAATGGACAGTTGAATATGTTCGGGCGACCGGTAAAAGTAGTGGAAATGCAATCGGAAGGCGGCGCCGCCGGCATGTTCCACGGATCTTTGCAGGCGGGAGCTTTGACAACGACATATACCGCATCGCAAGGTCTTTTGCTCATGCTGCCCAATATGTATAAAGTCGCCGGCGAGTTGCTGCCCGGTGTGTTTCATGTAGCGGCACGCTCCTTGGCATCGCATGCACTGTCGATTTTCGGCGATCATCAGGACGTCATGGCGGCGAGAGCGACCGGTTGTGCAATCTTGGCGGAAGAAGGCGTTCAAGAGGTGGCCGATCTGTCTGCAGTAGCTCATTTGGCGGCGATCAAAGGACGCGTTCCTTTTATTAATTTCTTTGACGGTTTTAGAACGAGCCATGAGATTCAAAAAATCAAAGTATTGGATTATGGCGATTTGGCGGCCTTGGTAGATCGTGAAGCTTTGGCGGAATTTCGCGCCCGCGCTCTGACCCCGGATCGACCGGTAGTCATAGGGACGGCTCAAAATCCGGATATTTATTTCCAAAATAGAGAAGCCTCCAATTCATACTATGACCAATTGCCGGATATCGTAGAAGGGTACATGCAAGAGATCAATCGCCTGACCGGAGCGGATTATCATTTGTTTAATTACTATGGTGCTCCGGATGCGGATCGAGTAGTCATCGGCATGGGTTCGGTGACGGACGTGGCTAAAGAAGCCTGTGATATGCTCAATGCTCGCGGTGAAAAGACCGGTGTCTTGACCGTACACTTGTATCGGCCTTTCTCGTTGAAACACTTCCTGGCAGCATTGCCGACAACGGTTCGTTCGATTGCCGTTTTGGATCGCACCAAGGAAGCCGGTGCATTCGGCGAGCCGTTGTACTTGGATGTGCAGTCCGCATTGGCTCAGGCGGGACGTCAAGTCACTGTCGTGGGCGGCCGCTACGGTTTGAGTTCCAAAGATGTGTTGCCGGAAGATTTGTTGGCTACCTTTGCCAATTTGCAGGCGGACGAGCCGAAACAAAGATTTACACTCGGCATTGTCGATGATATTACGCATTTGTCTTTGGCACGGATTGCGACTACGGCAGAATCCGATGGCCATATTTCCTGCAAGTTCTGGGGTTTCGGTTCGGACGGCACGGTAGGTGCGAATAAGAGTGCCATCAAAATCATCGGTGACCATACGGATATGTATGCACAAGGATATTTTGCCTATGACTCCAAGAAGTCTGGCGGGGTGACGATTTCGCACTTGCGTTTCGGCAACGTTCCCTTGCGCCGGCCATACCTGATTCGGCATGCGGATTTTATTGCTTGCCATCGTCAGGCTTATGTTTATGAATACGATTTGTTGCGTGGCTTGAAAGACGGCGGTACATTTCTTTTGAACTGCACATGGAGCGCTGAAGAATTGGAAGAAAAATTGCCGGCACTCATGAAACGAAAACTCGCCAAGCAACATGCCCAATTTTATATTATCGATGCGGCTAAAATTGCCATGGAATTGGGACTTGGCGGACGTATCAACATGATCATGCAATCGGCTTTTTTTGAATTGGCCAAGGTCATTCCGGTCGAAGATGCCATTGCTTATCTCAAGGTAGCGATAGAAGACAGTTACGGCCGCAAAGGACAGGCTGTTGTCGATCAAAACTGCCAGGCTGTGGAACGCGGCTGTCAGTCCCTGGTCAAAGTGGAGATTCCGGAACATTGGCGTCATGCGGTCGATACCGATGAACAGCTGGCCAAACGTCCTCGTCCGGAGTTCATTCAGAAAATTTGCGATGTCATGAATCGCCAGGAAGGCGATGACCTGCCGGTATCTGCTTTTGCAGATCGACCGGACGGAACTTTTCCGGTGGGGACGTCGCAGTATGAAAAACGTGCGACTGCATTGCATGTGCCGGAATGGATTCCTGAAAATTGTATTCAATGTAATCAATGTGCTTTCGTATGTCCACATGCGACCATACGTCCGGTACTGGCTACCGATGAGGAAGTCGAAGCGGCACCGGAAGGGTTTATCGTTCGCGAGGCGATGGGCGCTAAAGGTCTGAAATTCCGGATTGTCATTTCACAGGAAGATTGCTATGGCTGCGGCAACTGTGCGCATGTATGTCCGGCCAAGCAAAAAGCATTGGTCATGAAGCCGATCGAAGAAGAATTGGCCAAACAACCGCTGTGGGATTATGCAATGCAATTGCCGAAAAAGCCGAATCCGATGAAAAAAGAAACGGTCAAAGGCAGTCAATTTGAGCAACCGTACTTCGAATTTTCCGGAGCTTGTGCCGGCTGCGGCGAAACTCCGTATGTGAAGTTGGTGACGCAGCTCTTCGGTGATCGCATGATGATTGCCAATGCGACCGGTTGTTCCTCGATCTACAGTGCGAGTGCACCTTCGATGCCTTACACCACCAATGCCTGCGGTCAAGGTCCGGCTTGGGCCAATTCACTCTTTGAAGACAATGCCGAATTCGGTTTGGGGATGTTCACCGGAGTACAGACTTTGCGTGAACGCTTGGCCGCTGAAGTCGAAACGATTTTGGCTGGCACGGATGTCGATGAAGAATTGCGCGGGGCTTTGCAGGAATGGTATGAATTGCGTGATCAAAGTGCCGGTACTCGAGATCGGGCGGAGCGTGTCATCGCTTTACTGGATCAGCGAGCTGATTCCGCGATTGCCGAGAAATTGCTCGAATATCGCGACTATTTCCTCAAGCGCTCGCAATGGATATTCGGTGGCGACGGTTGGGCGTACGACATCGGTTACGGCGGCTTGGATCACGTTCTGGCGAGCGGTCAAGATGTCAATGTCTTGGTGCTGGATACGGAAGTGTACTCCAACACCGGCGGTCAGTCCTCCAAGTCTACACCGACGGCAGCGATTGCCAAGTTTGCAGCCGGCGGAAAAGATACGCGGAAAAAAGATTTGGGTATGATGGCGATTACTTACGGATACGTATATGTAGCGCAAATCGCCATGGGTGCAGATAAGAACCAGGCACTCAAAGCGATTGCTGAAGCGGAAGCCTATCCGGGACCGTCATTGATTATCGCCTACTCGCCATGTATCAGCCACGGTTTGCGTGGCGGTATGGGCTTGTCGCAAGAAGAAGAAAAGAGAGCGGTAGAATGCGGATATTGGACGAATTTCCGTTATCATCCGGATCTCGCCGCCCAAGGCAAGAACCCGATGCATGTCGATTCGCGTGAACCGAAAGGCGATTTCCGCGATTTCTTGATGGGAGAAGTCCGTTTCTCGTCCTTGCAGAAGATGTTCCCCGAAAAGGCGGAAGAACTCTTTGCCAAGACGGAAAACGATGCCAAAGTTCGTCGTGAAAGCTACTTGCGTCTGCAACGCTCGTGGGATTACGAAGAGGCAGCGAGAAAAGCTGCCGAAGTCACCGATGCGCCGGAAGGGACTTCGTATCGAATTCAATAAGAAATAAATGGCAACGCCCACCGGGAGAGTTTCTCTCGGTGGGCATTTTGATATCCAAATTCTCCGGCAAGGTATTGAAGAAAAAATAACGTTTTATGTGACTAAAAAAGACCTCAAACTGTGAGAGATGTTTTTTTCGGATCAGAGAGATGTTAGAATAACATCATCAAAGGAATAAGGAGGTATAAAAAATGACCAGAAACAGAAAAATTTTGATGAACAGAGAAAGAGAAGAATTTGCTAAACAAGATCCGATCTATGTCACCATCGTTGGTATTGGATATTCGCCTTTAAAACAAATACTCATGCAAACGGGAACTATTTTGCGTTGTGAAAAAGAACCGGATAACAAATATGATCATGAGGCAATTAAAGTTTGTTTGCCGATTGGAGAAATTGGCGGATATATAGCCAACAGCATTAATACCGTTGTCCGCGGAACATATAGTGCAGGTCGCTTATATGACAAAATGGGAGAAGTCAACTATGTGCAAGTGGTTGGTAGTAACAAAGAATGCTTGCTGGGGATTCTCTTGGGAGATAGCCCCGAAAATGAAGTCGCATGGAAAAACACCATTTTGGACTCAGCGGAAAAGATCATGAAATATTCCAAATAATAGAGACGATTCATGTTTTAACATTTTTTCCTCTTTTCACGAAAAGAACCAAGCCATCACAGATAGCTTAGTTCTTTTTGTTTTTTTTGAAGATTTGCTTGAAACGATAGTATCTTTCCGCTCCTATGACTTTATATTTAAGAAAACTTCTAAGTTTTTGTATGGGACTATTTCGCCAACTAGCTGCATAGTGATGGATAGTATATGAGTTTTCAGTGGGAATAAAGTTTCGGAGTTTCATGCTTCCGGGATAGAAATAATCTTGCGGAAAGAAAGCTATATCGGGTTCGGGATATTGTATAGTTCCGTTATCTTTAAACTCACAATGGTAAAACTTATTGATTTGATTGGTGTTTTTAGTAACGATAGTAGAAAAATGGGTTTCTGCATCATAGCTAAGATCCTGGTAGACATCAAATAAGCTTTTGGTTAAGTAATGTTGAGGGGCACTCCCAATAATTCCGGCAGAAATGTAATCTTTGCTTTCGAAACCCGCAAAAAAAGAATAAGACAAAAAATCATCTAATGGTTTTAAGAGCTCCATATCGGTATCTAAATATATACCACCATATTGATAGAGGACTTTTAGTCGTATGTAGTCGCTGACAAAAGCCCATTTCTTTTTACGATAGGCTTCACGTGTATAACGGGCAGATTGAATATCAAAATTAGTTTCATTCCATTCGATTATTTCATAATCAGGACAATATGTACGCCAAGTATCTATCATTCTCTTGACTTCCGGAGGTAGCTTTTTATTTCCTACCCAAACATAATGAATTATTTTAGGAATAGGGGTTTCAATAAAATTATTAGAGGAATCTCTATCAATATTGTAGGTGGGATTATTGACTGTAAAATCGAATTTCTGAAAGGAAATATTTCTGGTGTTTGAAAAATGAGGGTTAAAATTGTTGATAATAGGGGAAATTTTCAAACTTGGAAAGCCATTAAGTGTTTTAGATAAACAGAAACTATGATTCATAAGATT
>JAEZZT010000031.1 GCA_023418435.1 Bacillota bacterium
GAGAAAATGAAGGTAGTTTTCGTGAACTAGAAGAAAAAACAAAGTATCTTTGTGATGGTATCCGTCACGTTGCTGAAAAAGTTGGGATAGTATTACAACATCATCGGATCGGCTCCATGTTCACCACATTCTTTACGGAAGAAGAAGTGGTGGATTACGAAAGCGCTTGTCGCTCTGATTTGGAAGCTTTCAATGTGTACTTCCAAGCGATGTTGGAGCAGGGGATCTACTTGGCGCCGAGTCAATTCGAATGCGGGTTTATGTCGTTGGCTCATACCCGAGAGGACTTGGATCAAACGATTGTAGCTGCCGAGAAAGCTTTTTCCAAAGTGGCCGCTCGTTAGAGCGAAGAAGCATGCCGATTTGGAATTTACCGAAGCTTTACCTTTGTGGTACAATAAAAAAGATGGCAAGAATGGTGGGTGAGAAATGTTAGTATCTATAGTAGTACCTTTTTATAATGAAGAGGAAAATATCCGCCATTTTTACGATGCGCTATGCCAGGTTATCGCGTCCCGGGAAGAAGATTTCGAATTCGTTTTTATCGATGACGGTTCACGCGATCGTACACCTTTCCTGCTGCAGCAATTGGCACGGGAAGATCAACGTGTACATAGTCTGATTCTGGCGAGAAATTTCGGCCATCAGTTGGCTTTGACTTGTGGCATGGATCATGCACAAGGAGATGCGGTCATCACGATGGATGGCGATATGCAGCATCCACCGGCTATGATTCCGATTTTGTTGAAATCATGGCACGAGGGATACGAAGTCGTACAGACCGTCCGCTTGTCCACGGAGAAAGTGTCTGCATTTAAGCGTTGGACCTCCAAAGTGTATTATCGACTCATTAATTCGATATCACGAGTGCATATTACTGAAGGCGGATCGGATTTTCGTCTTTTGGATCGAAAAGTAGTGGATAGTCTGCTGATGTTTCGGGAGCATGCACGTTTTATTCGTGGCATTATCAGTGATATTGGCTATCGGCAAACTCGAATTGAGTTTCGAGCACCAGAGCGCCATGCAGGGAAAAGTAAGTTCTCTTTGCGAAAAATGTTGCATTTTGCGTTGGATGGAATTACTTCCTATTCAACGGTACCATTGAGACTGGCCTTTTATTTAGGCCTGATGCTGGGATTTGGATCATTATTAGTGATTCTTTATATTCTGATCATCAAATATTACTTTATGGAGGCCGTGCCCGGATGGGCAACTCTTTCCATTAGTATTCTGCTCTTGGGAGGAATCCAGTTGGTGTTCTTAGGTGTATTGGGAGAGTATATTGGCCGTATTTATGAAGAGGTGAAGGATCGACCGCTGTATTGGCTACGTGCTGAATTCGGCGGTTTGCAAAGGAAACAGTGAGATAGTAGTTGCCGAAGCGTTGTGCGCGGGGGAACCGATTTAATAGGGGTGAATCCTTGTAGGTAGGTAAGCTCTTTACCGAACCCGTCAGCTAACCCCGTAGGCGGAAGGGAGCACCATGGTAAGTGCAAAAAAATGGTTATGGATGGCTTGTATATTAGTGATGCCGGCTTGGTCATCGGTGGGAGCCACATTTCATCCGGGAGATCAAGGTGAAGAAATTTCTCGTATTCAACAACATCTAGAAAAATTAGGATACCAAGTAAGTGCCGATGGCGTATATGGTCCAAATACTGAAAATGCGATCCGTGCTTTTCAAAAAGATCGTGGTTTGGATATAGATGGAGTGATGGGCCCCGCTACCTATCAAGCTTTGTTGGGGCGGGATTTACCGGTGAGTCGTGGGGATTTATCAACGGTACTAGTGAGACGGCTAGTATCGGTGGCGAAACAATATCTAGGAGTACCATACCTATTTGGAGGTTCTACTCCGAGTGGTTTCGATTGTTCCGGTTTTGTGCAATTTGTTGCCAAGTCAGCTGGTTTGGTTTTGCCACGAATGGCTGATGAGCAATATCACATGGGACATTCGGTATCCAAGAAAAATTTACAGCCAGGCGATTTGGTATTCTTTTCTACTTATGAGTCGGGGATATCTCATTCCGGTATTTATTTAGGAATGGGACGTTTCATTAGTTCAACATCAAGTCGCGGAGTAGCGATTGACAATATTTCAGATGATTATTGGGGTCATCGCTATGTTGGAGCACGACGGTTAGTCTGAGAGGCGCAAGCCTCTTTTTTTGTATAGTAGTAAAAATGAATGGAGATACATGTGAATGGAAATGTGGAAGCTAGAAAATGTTTCGTTTCACTATGGACAGGAAAATATTATTACGGATTTGAGCCTTACATTGCACGCAGGAGAAATCACGGCGTTATTGGGGCCGAACGGGGCGGGTAAGTCCACGATACTTCGGTTGTTGGCAGGTTTATTGGTGCCGACGAAAGGGAAAGTGGTAGGAGCGACAGCCAAAGAGGGAGAGACCTCCGTCATCTCCTATGTACCGCAGCATTACAGCCAAAATATGGCGGCTTTCCCGGCCAGCGTGGAAGAAATTGTGGCCATGGGATTATATGGCTATCGTTGCTCGCGCGTGGAAAAAAAGAGGCGCATTGACGAAGTGCTGGCACGAGTCGAGATGTTGCCGTTTAAATCGCGTCGCATCGGTCAGCTTTCCGGCGGTCAGCAACAACGAGTGATGTTGGCACAGGCACTCATTAAACGCCCCGAGGGGCTGTTGCTCGATGAGCCGACCAGCGGTATCGATTATGACTCGGGCGGCAAGTTGTTGGATTTGTTGGTAGATATTCAACAGCAAGAGAAGACGACTATTGTGCTTGTCTCGCATGATTTGGACCGCACCGTGCAAATTGCGGATCGAGTGATTTGTCTGCATCGCGGTATTTGTTATGACGGCGATCGTCAAGGTTTTTTGGCCAGACAGCATATGGGAACTCATTTTATGCTGCCGGAGGTATGATGGAAATATTTCAGTATGAATTTATGCAGCGAGCTTTTTTAGCGGGGCTCGCGGTGGCACTGCTTTGTCCTTTGATCGGCATGTTTGTGGTGATCAGGCGGCAGTCTCTATTGGGCGACGGCTTGGGGCATATCGCGTTTGCGGGCGTGACAGGTGCCGCATTCTTGGGGATTTATCCGCCTCTCGGTGCGATCGTGTTGACCGGTGGCGCGGCCTTGGGAATCGAATGGGTGCGCCGTCGTCATACGCAATACAGTGATATGGGGCTTGCCTTATTCTTCTATGGAGGGTTGGCCTTGGCGGTCATCTTCAGTTCACTGGCCCGCATACCCTATACGGGCATCATGAGCTTTTTGTTCGGCAGCATTTTGACTGTGACCTGGACCAATATTTGGTGGATATATGGCATTACCGCCTGTGTCATTGCAGCGCTATTGTATTATTTCCAGCCTCTGCTGATTTCCGGTTTTGCGGAAGATATTGCCAGAGTCAGCGGGATTGCGGTGCAGCGCTTGAACTTGCTTTTTGCGATATTGGTGGCAGGCGTCGTGGTCGTCGGTATGACCATTGTCGGAATTTTGCTGATCAGTGCGCTCATGATTGTGCCGGTGGCGGCAGCTCATTTATGGCAAAAAGGATTTCGTACGACGTTGTATATTGCGACGGCCTATTCTTTCTTCATGGTGATTTTCGGCTTGGTGCTATCTTTTTATTGGGATTTGGCACCGGGCGGAACCATTGTCATGGTGGGACTGCTGTCGTATCTTGCCACTGCGATGGGAAAAGGCCTACAAAGGATTTTGTCTGTCGCCTGAAATTTGTTATAGTAAGGCCAAGGGGGGATCGAGATGGATTTGGCATTAATTCAGATGGAAGTGCGACCGGCAGAGAAAGAAGCCAATATCGAACATGCATTTACCTTGCTGGAAGAAGCGGCAAAAAAAGCCGATGTTCTAGTGTTACCCGAGGTTTGGACTACGGGATATAATTTAAAATATTTAGAAGAGCAGGCATGTCGTCCCGACGATGAATTGTTGGAGCGTTTGGCCGATTTTGCACGAAACAAGAACATTTGGCTTGTTTCCGGCAGTGTACCCACGTATGACGAGGGCAAGATTTATAACCGTACCTACTGCTATGGACCGCAAGGACAATCGACTTATTACGACAAGGTGCATCTGTTCAGCTTGCTCTCCGAGCCGAAGCATTTTGCAGCGGGCCGACGTCGTGTTACTACGGAGATCGGCGACGTGACGGCAGGATTCAGCATCTGCTATGATTTGCGTTTTCCGGAATTGTATCGTTCGTTGGCGATGGATGGCGCGACATTGATTTTTGTACCGGCAGAATGGCCGAAATCTAGGTTGTTGCCATGGCAAAATTTGAATCAAGCTAGAGCGATTGAAAATCAAGTGTATATTTGCGCGGTCAATGCGGTCGGCACGTATAAAGACAATGTGTTTGCCGGAGAGTCGGCACTCATCGCGCCGGATGGCGAATATGTGGTGCGTGGCGGAGATCGGGAAGATATTCTATATGCATCGTACCAAGCGGAAAGGGTAGAAAAAGTGCGTACTCATATGAGTGTCTGGGCGGATCGGCGCGAAGATATTTACGAATAAAGGGCGGATGCCCTTTTTTTGTCATTGTTGTAGACAAAATCCTTGTGCTATAATAAGTAAATAGATATTAGTTTAGGGGGCCGATGTATGAAAGGCAATGAAATAAGAAAACGCTACCTCGCGTTTTTTGAAAGTAAAGGGCATTTGAAATTAAACAGCTTTCCGCTGATTCCGAAGGATGATCCCAGCTTGCTCCTGATCGGCGCAGGCATGGCACCGTTGAAACCTTATTTTACTGGCAAGGTGGAACCTCCCTGCAAGAGAATCACGACTTGCCAAAAATGTATGAGAACCGGCGATTTGGAAAATGTCGGTCGCACGGCCAGACATCATACGTTTTTTGAAATGTTGGGCAATTTTTCTTTCGGTGATTATTTCAAGAAAGATGCCATTCATTGGGCATGGGAATTTTTGACTCAGGAATTGGCTTTGGAGCCGGAAAAATTGTACGTGACCATTCATCCGGAAGATGAGGAAGCTTATAGCATCTGGCACGATGAAGTCGGTGTGCCGGCGGACCATATTTATAAATTGGCGGATAATTTCTGGGAAATCGGCGAAGGCCCGTGCGGACCTTGCAGCGAGATTTTCTATGATCAGGGAGAAAGTTTCGGTACCGATCCCGACAACCAAATGGGAGGAGAGGGTGACCGTTTCCTGGAAATTTGGAATTTGGTATTAACGCAATTCAATCGCACGAAGGAAGGCGAATATGTACCGCTGGCCAAGAAGAATATCGATACGGGTGCTGGATTGGAACGTTTGGCGGCAGTCATGCAGAAGAAGCGGAACAAT
>JAEZZT010000086.1 GCA_023418435.1 Bacillota bacterium
GAAGAGTACCACCGCAACCGGTTCCAAACAGGCGATCACGCTGACCGTCGTAGGCTCCAATGAATGCAGTGCATACAAGTATAAATAAAAAGGAAAAACAGTGCCCAAAAACACGACGGCCAAACTGCATAAAATCGTGGTCGAGTCGGCAAAAAGACTTGCCCAAGCAATGTCACCCATACATAGTTTGCCGAATAAAGCACCGCTTAACATTCCGGTACCGAGTAATAATCGGGCCGGAATTTTTTGCAGCAGCCGTCGCGGATAGACAGTATGAAATGCCAAAGCAAATGCGGACAGCAAGCCCCAAGTAAAGGCGACAAAGGGAATCTCCAATTGATGCCAATCCCCTCCCGTCACCAGCAAGTACACCCCCAAGGTCGCACTCAAGGTCGTGATACTTTCCGTGACATTGGGCCAGCGCTTGCTTTGTGCGGCCATAAAAATCACGATAATTACCGGTGCTAAATATTGCAACACGGTGGCCGCTGCGGCATTGCCCAATTGAATCGCCTGCATGTAAGTATATTGCATGAAAAAGATACCGACTACGCCGAAAAGCGGGAGTCGCCAATACATATCCCGACGCGTCAATGTATGTCCCCGCCGTAGCTGCCGGATCTCCGGTCCGGATGCCAAAATAAAGATGATCCCGGCACAAAGCAAACGAAACATCGTAATTTCCTTTGCGCCTACTGCACTATGCGTCAGCAAGTATTGGGCCACGGTACTGCTGGCTGCCCACATCAACGCAGCCACGACCACAAATATCTTTGCCCACATATTACCTCCCGAATCGAAACAACAAAAGGGCCCAACAGGCCCTTTTACATTCTGGTGGGGCTAACTGGATTCGAACCGGTGACCTCTACGATGTCAACGTAGCACTCTAACCAACTGAGCTATAGCCCCTTTTTCAGATAAGTGTATTCTACCGAATTACTATTATCCTGTCAAGATATCAGACTCAAGACGCGTTCCGCCGCCCCCATGACGCCGAGCATATTATGTTCGAAAATCAAACCGCCCTGCAAGTAGACAGTATACGGACTGCGAACCGGTGCATCGGCACTCAACTCGATGGACGATCCCTGCACGAACGCGCCGCAAGCCATGATTACCGGATCCGCATAACCGGGCAATTCGCCGGGCACGGGACGAACGTATCCATCCACCGGTGAAGCTCCTTGCAAACCTTCACAAAATGCACAGAGATTTTCCTCGGTCCGCAAAGAAATCGATTGAATCAAGTCACTGCGAACGGCACCGAGCACCGGATGTACGTCAAAACCCAATTCCGAAAATACGGCCGCCGCAAAATCGGCACCTTGCAAAGCCTGTGACACTACATGCGGCGCCATGAAAAGTCCTTGAAAAAACAAGCGATAACCGGCCGCATACGAGCCCATTTCATTGCCCAGCCCCGGAGCCGTCAGCATATGTGCCGCTTTCTCGACCAACTCTGCTCGGCCGGCAATATATCCGCCCGTTGCCGCCAAGCCGCCGCCCGGATTCTTTATCAAGGAACCGGCAATAATATCGGCCCCCACTTCCGTAGGCTCCAGGCGTTCCGTAAATTCCCCATAGCAATTGTCGACAAAACAAATCGTCTGGGGATTTTTCTTCTTCACTACGGCAATAACCTCTTCGATATCCGCAATCGTCAACGCTTCTCTTTGGGCATAACCGCGCGAGCGCTGAATCAACACCAATTTCGTTCTGTCGGTCACCGCAGCGGCCAATTCCGCCAAATCACAGCGGCCATCTTTCGTGGCTACCTCGCGGTAATTAATGCCCCGGCTTTGTAAATTGCCCGGGGCATTCCCCTTCAGTCCGATGACCGTCTGCATGGTGTCATATGGACGTCCCATCGCCGCCAACATTTCATCACCGTTATCCAAAAGTGCCAACAGCACCGTCGCCAACGCATGCGTGCCGGAGACAAAATGCGGTCTCACGATCGCCATCTCTGTACGAAAAACATCCGCATATACTTCATCCAACTTTTCCCTGCCGGCATCGTTGTAACCATAGCCGGACGTGCCGTGAAAATGAAAATCGGATAATTTGGCATGATGAAAAGCCGCTACAATCTTTTTCGTATTATGAGCGGAAATACTACGATATAATGCAAATTGCTCTGCACATTTTTGAAGAGCCTGTTCCTGTAAAACTTCTAAACGCAAATTTTTCACCTTCAACGCTGAATAGTAGAAATAGCGTGCTTGTAGATCAATTGTTCCTTGCCGTCATTGACCAAGAGCACCGTAAAATTATCGAACGATTTGACCAAACCTTTGAGTTGTACTCCATTGACTAAATAAATGCTGACGATTTTATTATTCTTGCGCGCATCATTTAAATATACTTCCTGTAGATTCACCTTGTTTTCCACTTTCTTTTCCCTCCCAAATCCTCTTGATACATGGTACTAAATGCTCTGCCAAATCCTCCACGGAGGAATACTGAGCCGGATCTATATATTCGACATACGGCATTCTTTTCAGCCAAGTCAATTGGCGTTTCGCAAAGCGACGAGTATTTCGTTGAATGAGCTCCACCACTTCTTCTTCCGTGCATTCCCCTTGCCGGTAGGCCTCCCATTCCTGATAGCCGATCGCTTTTCTCGCCTGCTTGGCTTCGGGTTCCAAGTCCCACAGCCACTTTGCCTCATCGGCCAAGCCATCCGCCATCATCTTGCAGACACGCCCATTGATACGCTCGTACAATTCCGCTCGTTCCGGAACGAGCGCATAGACCGGCCCGCAATAGAGAGGCTCATGACTTCTTTTTCCCGAGCGATAGGATCCTCCCGCCTCGAGAACGGCCAACGCCCGAATCAATCGTTGCTTGTCGACGACTTCCCGCTCCGCAAAATAATCCGGATCGCGTTGCTCCATTTCCTGAATCAAGCCATCCAATCCGGCCTTTTCATATATACTTTCATATTTTCGATACAATTCCTGCAATGGACCCAAGTCCGGAAATTCATAGCCTTCCAACAGCGCTTGCACATAGAGTCCGGTCCCACCGGTAAGAATCGGAATATTTCCGCGCTGCAGTATATCTTCGATGCAGGCCTTGGCCAACGAACAAAACTCGGCCACCGTATAGGTTTCGGTCGCATCCTTGATATCGATCAGGTGATGAGGTATCCTCTCTTGCTCCGCCGGCAAGACTTTGGCCGTCCCCACATCCAAACGCCGATATACTTGGAAGGCATCCGCCGAAATCACCTCGCCTCGCAGACGTTTGGCCAGCTCAATGGCCAAAGCGCTTTTTCCCGAGGCGGTAGGTCCCATGATCGTAAGCAAATTCATCATAAATCCCAGACTCCATATTTCACTCGACTATACTTGCCGCCTACCACGAAAGTAGGTGCGGGCAGCTCGGCAATCGTTTCGGATGATCTCAACTTGATAATCAACCTTTTGCCGACGGTTCGCAAAACTTGTTGCCACCACTGCCTATCGCGTGGCGGTTGCAGTGCCAGATGTCGCAGCAAACCTAGATTGGTACTTTGTGTCACGGTTCGGTTGAACATGAAGTCGAAATAGGCAATATCCCAATATCCATCTTCCACCGAAGCGAGAAAACTTCCGGCTTCCTGATAATGCAATTCGATATTTCGCAACGCCTCGGTGATACGTGAGTTCTTCGGATGCTCCATCCGGCGCAAGCCTTCTTGTGCTACTAAAAACAACGGCAAAGAGGCTTCGGTTGCCACTATTTTCCGACCGCTCACATAGGCGGCCACCACCGCATCGCTTCCTTTACCGAAAGTACCGTCAAATATCCGTTGTGGCTGCACTTCCAGCATCAAGCTGGCCAAATAATCCTTTTCTTCACGATCCCAAGTGCGGATACGCAATTCCGCCATATTCAAGTGAAACCGATAAGTCCCCTGCGGTTGCCAAACCAATACTTCATCTTCCTCATATACCAGCCATGTCTCGATATCGTGTCGTCGGCTCAATTTCGGCAACGACAAATCGGCCCGAGGCATGAACGGCACACCATACGTTTGGGCTATTTGTCTTGCCTCTTCGCCCCGCCAGGAAGAACATTGCAAAGAAGTCGTTACCCCCAAACGTTTCATGAGCGACAAAACAGGTTCGCCAAATCTTTCGGAGTAAAGCGAACAATGACCGGACGGCCATGCGGACAAACGAAAGGTCTCGTCGTCTTGAATAAATCATCGATCAATTCCCTCATTTGCCGAATATTGAGAACATGCCCGGACTTAATCGCACCACGACACGAAGCATAGGCCAAGACGCGATGACGAAGTTGCTCCGCAGTTGGAGGATGTTCTTCCCGCCAGGCGGCTGCAATTTCCTGCAACATTCGTTCCGTATCCTCGCCCTGTGCATCTGCCGGTGCTGCTTCGACGCGGAGCGTGGAAGGACCCGAACGTGAAATCACGAAGCCCAATGATTCAATTTCCGAACTCCTGTCTTCCAAGACATCTGCATCCGCCGGATCCATCTGCAACAAGAGCGGCACCAGCAGTTCCTGAGACGGTATCCCTTCCGTACGAGCCGCCAGTTGATCGTAGCGCACACGCTCATGGGCCGCATGCTGATCGATGATGTAGAGATCGTCTCCTTTTTGACAGACGATAAAACATTTGGCGATTTGTCCCAAAGGAATCAAGGGTGCTTCTTCCGGGTTCAAGCTAAACAAAGGCTTATCCGGTGCAGTTT
Organism: Bacillota bacterium; assembly: GCA_023418435.1. GTDB lineage: Bacteria > Bacillota > Negativicutes > Veillonellales > Negativicoccaceae > JAEZZT01. The sequence continues at coordinate 4,707 of JAEZZT010000086.1, forward strand.
CCTCTTCTTTGACATATTCGCTAAAACGGATAGGTTCCGCAACTTTCTGCTCTTGCGGCGTAAACGTAGGATATGTTTTTTCCGCTTGCCGCGGCGCATAGCTGCCTGCCGGTGGCATCAAGTTGCTCTGCGTGCTCTGGACACTCGTTGACTCCGGTGAGTCGGAAATCACCGGTACATTCTCCTGCAATAAGGGCGCCAATGCTTCCGTTTGTTTGCGGATCGCAGCCGGCACTTCCCGTACTTCCGTTGCCACATCTTCCGGCGCATTCACCTTCGTCAAGGCATCTAAAATCGTATGATACACGAAACGGAATACTTCCTGTTCCCGAACGAATTTCACTTCCCGTTTTTGCGGATGGACGTTGACATCTACGGCCTCGGGACGAATCCGAATCATCAGTACCGCCACCGGATATCCGGCTTTCGGCAACAAGGAATGATACGCATTATCCAGGGCACGTGCCAAAACCGGACTTTCCACAATGCGTTGATTGACGGCAAATGTCTGCCACTGTCTCGTGCTTTTCAAAAGGGATGGTTTGCCGACCGCCCCCTCAATCCAAAATTCATCGGCTTCGGCATGAATCGGGAACATATCCGCCACCGTTTCCTTACCGTGAATCGCCGCAATCGTATCCTGCAAACTGCCGTTGCCGGGAGTTTCCAATACGGTGCGACCATTGTTCAGCAAGCGAAAAGCGATATCGGCATGCGCCATCGCCATTTTTCCTACCATGCTGTTGATGCGACTGCTCTCGGTTCGTTCCGTCTTGAGAAATTTGCGACGAGCCGGCGTATTGTAAAACAAATCACGGACCTCGATCGTCGTCCCGACTACCGTTCCCGTTTCTTCCGCCACTACCTCATTGCCGCCTTCGATGCAAAGCTCGAATCCCATTTCGGCTTCCTGTTCCCGTGTGACCAAACGCACTTTGGCAACGGACGCAATACTCGGCAATGCTTCACCGCGAAACCCCAAGGATGAGACGGAGAAAATATCCTCCGCGCTGGCGATTTTACTCGTAGCATGTCGCACGAAAGCCAAGCGGGCATCCTCGGCACTCATCCCGCAACCGTTATCGGTCACACGCAAGTACGCGACACCGCCCTCACGAATCTCCACCTCGATTTTATCGGCACCTGCATCAATGGCATTTTCTACCAATTCTTTGACCACCGAGACCGGTCTTTCGACTACCTCCCCCGCGGCAATTTGATTGGCTGTATTCGTATCTAGTATATGTATACGCGCCATAATTACAATCCTTTCCTCGTCTTGGCATCCCGATTCACGCGGAACAATAATTCCATCGCCTCGATCGGAGTCAGACTCATTACATCCAAAGCGGCCAACTCATCCCAAATACCGGTAGCAAACAAATCCTCCATCCCCGGAGCCGCAGCACTAGTCACCACACCGGCTGAGGGATCCTTGCTCTCCAACTCTTGCAGAATTTTCTCCGCCGTCCGGATCACTTCTGCCGGAATCCCCGCCAACTCCGCTACATGGACGCCATAGCTGCGATCCGCTTTGCCCGGTACGATGCGGCGAAGAAATTTGACTCCGTCGCGGCCTTCTTTCACGGCTACGGTAAAATTCACAATCTTGCCATGCTCTTCCGGTAAATCCGTCAACTCATGATAATGAGTGGCAAACAGCGTGAATGCGCCGATCTTTTCGGCAATATAAGTCATGACCGCCCTCGCTATGCTCATCCCGTCATAGGTACTCGTACCGCGACCGATTTCATCCAAAAGAATCAAACTGTTCTCCGTCGCATGCCGCAAAATATGCGCCACTTCTTTCATCTCGACCATGAAAGTACTTTGGCCGGTAGATATATCGTCACTGGCACCGATTCTCGTAAAAATCCGCTCTACCGGACAAATATCCGCCTCGCGTACCGGTAGGAAAGATCCCACTTGCGCCATGATCATCAATACGGCGACCTGGCGCATGTAGGTGGATTTCCCCGCCATGTTCGGTCCCGTAATCAGCATGGCCTCGCAATCCTCGTGCGAAAGCATCGTGTCATTCGGCACGAATACCTCCTGCATCGTAGCATCCAACACCGGATGACGGCCGTCACGTATGCAAATTCTTCTGCCCGTATTCAACATCGGTCGGACATAGCGATGTTTGAAAGCCGTTTCCGCCAAGGCCGCCAAACAATCGATCTCGGCAATAATTCGTGCCGTCTGTTGCATATCGACAATGTAGGGACGAATTTTGTCTTTTATTTCGCGGAAAAGCGTCGCTTCCAATTTTTCGATCGACTCTTGTGCGTGCAAGACTTTCACTTCGAATTCTTTGAGTTCCGGCGTGATATATCGCTCCGCATTGGCCAATGTCTGTTTTCTCACGAAGTAAGCGGGAATCTCCTTCGTATTGGAGTGCGGTACTTCGAAATAATATCCGAAGACATTGTTGAAACCGATCTTCAGCTTCATGCCCGTCTTTTCTTTTTCGCTTTCTTCCAACCGGCGAATCCATTCCCGATTATCTCTGACCAACATGCGCAGTTCATCCAATTGCGCCGAGTATCCCTCTTTGATATAATTCCCGTCTCTCTGCAAGCCGGCGGTATCGGCAATCCCTCTTTGCAACAAATCCAAGACTTCGCCATGCAAACCGATTTGTTGATGTAAATGTTTCAACAACGGAGCCGCAAAAGAGCCGACTATCTCTTTCAATGGCTGCAATTTGGCCAACGAATCCCGCAAGGCCAATAAATCCTTCGGCGATGCACTATTGACTTCCACCCTTGTCAAGATTCGTTCAAAATCAAATATACTCGACAATTCGTCGCGCAAATTATCTTTTTGCAGATTATGCTGCAAAAAGTCGCTCAATGCATCCTGTCGCAATGTAATGGCATTGACATCCGTCAAAGGTGCTTCCAGCCAACGGGACAACATGCGGCCGCCCATGGCAGTGCAAGTCCTGTCCAACAATTCAAAGACGGTCCCTTTTTTACCCCCGTCACGCAAGTTGTGATTGACCTCCAAATGCCGCAGGCAATCGTGATCCAAATGCATTTGCGATTCCTCTTGCAAGGGCAAGAGCAAACTGAAATGCGACGCCGGTGATTTCAACATCTCAGCGACAAATGCCAACAATGACTGCAGGCATGTTTTGACCAACGGGTACTCGGCTAGCCAAGCCTGTTGCAAACTCGCCGGCAACTCCGAGCGGACGGCAAGACCTTCCCCGCCCAGCTCTTCCACATGCGTCAGCAAAGTGGAACCGAGCCTTGCATGACTGTACGCCCGCAATTGCTCCGCCAATTCGGCTCCCACCTCGAGAATCAACTCCGAAGGGCGATAAATGCTCAAGGCATCCCACAACTCAGCCGGTTCCGCCTTGGCAAAGCTCCCCCAACGGCATTCGCCCGTGGACACTTCTGCCAGACACAATGCCACCTCTTTTGCGCCTTCCAACAAATATCCCACATAATTTCGTTGTCGCTCCGGCAAAAAATTTTCCGCCAGAACCGTCCCCGGAGTGATGACCTTGACCACGCCTCGCTTGACCAATCCCTTGACCTCTTTTGGGTCTTCCAACTGCTCGCAAATGGCGACACGATACCCCTTTTGGAGCAAGCGATAAATATAATTTTCCGCAGAGTGAAAAGGCACCCCACACATAGGTGCCCTCTCATTATTGCCGGCTGCTCTTCCCGTCAAGGTCAATTCCAACTCGCGAGAAGCTACTAGGGCATCATCATAAAACATCTCGTAAAAATCCCCAAGACGGAAGAATAGAATCTCTTTGGGATATAACTCTTTGAGTTCATAATATTGCTCCATCATCGGAGTCAATTTTTTCGCCATGTTACTTCCTCTCTACAGGTCTGCCTCGCAATAACCAAGTCTGCGCCTTTTCGGCTTGTACCTGCAATAAATCGCCAATTTTTATGCCCTCTTCATATGGGAAAATAATCATTTTATTACCGGAAGTACGTCCATACCAATTTTCCGGATTATTCTTCGTCGGCCCTTCCACCAACACTTCCCAATTCCGACCGACCATCTCCTCATTGAGTTGGAGACTGATTTCGTTTTGGACTGCCATCAACTCTTGCAGGCGACGCTTTTTGACCTCCTCATCCACTTGCCCTTGCATCGCGGCGGCCGGTGTTCCCGAACGCTTCGAGAAAAGGAAAGTATAGGCCATGTCGTAACGAAACTCTTCCAGCATCGCCAAAGTTTCCCGATGCATTTCTTCCGTTTCCCCCGGAAAACCGACAATCAAGTCCGTCGTCAGCACGGCGTTCGGCAATACTTGGCGAATATATTGCAACAAATCCCTGTAATGCGCCAAGGTATATCCTCGATTCATGCGGCGCAATATTTCGTCCGAACCGCTTTGAATCGGCAAATGCATCTGTGTACACACCTTCTCGCAAGCGGCAATGGTATCGATCATGTCGCGACTCATATCGCGCGGATGCGATGTCATGTAGCGAATTCTCGCAATTCCATCCACTTCATTGACGGCACGAAGCAAGTCCGAGAAATCGGTGCCGTCTTGAAAATCCAAACCGTATGCATTGACATTTTGACCGAGCAAAGTAATTTCCTTGTACCCTTGCTGTGCCAACTCTTCTACTTCACGAACAATGGAATCAATCGGTCGGCTCCATTCTCTACCGCGAACATAGGGCACAATGCAATAAGTGCAAAACTTGTTGCAACCTTGCATAATAGGTACCCAGGCAAATACATTGCTTTTTCTTTTCGCTTCGATTTCGGTAAAATCCTCGATTTGGGCGCCGCGCATATCCGTCATCATCGTATGCGACGCCAGGGCATCGCCACCGCGAATCAACTCTTCCAAATGATGAATATTATAGGGTCCCAACACAAAATCGATGTGGGGCGCTCTCGTAAATAGATCCTGTTTGTTCTTTTGGGCCATACACCCGGTAATACCGATCAACAATTGCGGGTTGCGCTGTTTCAAATGCTTCAACTCGCCGATCTTGCCGTACACCTTATTTTCCGCACTTTCTCGGACGCAACAGGTATTGATGATGATCACATCGGCATTTTCCAGTGTTTCGCAAGACCGGTAATCCAATTTTTCCAATTGCCCCGCCAAACGCTCCGAATCGCTTTCATTCATCTGGCATCCGTAAGTAATAATATGATATCTTCCTGTGTTCATAATCTCCTATCCTTTGACCGGCACAATATCCTTGATGGTGATCTTCATCATCTGGACGGACATACCGGTGGTAAATTCAATCTCCTTTTGTACTGCTTTTTGTGTTTTGCGAATGAGCTTTCTAGCATCTTCGTTATATATCAAAGTAACGGAAAACTCCAATTCCAAACCATTATTTTCTTTCTTCGTTTTGCGAATGGATATATCCTGCAACGAAATCACGCCGGGCACCTGTCGGGCGGCATGCTCCATCAAGGACACGATAACGGCATCATTGAATATCAATTTTCCATAATAGCTGAATACCGGTCGTACTACCGTTTTCTCTTCACTGTCATAGTTTTTTCGTTTGCCTTTGCCGCGCCGGAAAAACGATTTCAGCGGGTCGATTAAATAGCCGCGAAAATGAGGTTTCAATTCCATGGTCGGCAAGGGAATGATATGTTTGCCCTCTTTCAAACGAGTCTCATTAGCCAAGCGAATCTCCTGCTCGGTCGCAATGTCTTCAATCCGGACATATTTTTCCGGTTTGGGCAAGCCCAAGGCATGCGTAATTTTGTGCACCATTCGATCCGACGTACCGAGAATCAGAAGCTTTTCCGGCTGTATTTTGTCCAACGCCTCCCGAACCGCTTTGACTTGCTCCTCATCTTGAAAAATAGCACGTCGTACCGCTTTCAGGCGGCTGGCTTCCTTCTTGGCGGAAAAGCCGGCCAACAAACGATTTTGGTAAATCAAAATCCCATCATCGATAATGCATTCTATATTATTTTCATGTGCCACGACAGATGCGCGATGACTTTTTCCCGTCCCGCTGGGACCAATAAAAGCAATCACTTTCATGCACTTCACATCCTACAATCAAAAAAGAAATCTCTTCAATACTGTGAAAATCACTTCTTTTAATTATATCATATTATGCCTTGAAAATTTGGTGACTTGCCGGCAATAAAATATCCCCGCATAGTAGCGCGGGGACATTTTTTAACGCAAAGTACATTGGATGTCTGCCAATGCTTTCATAATTTTTTGGATGGACTCCTCTACTTCCGCATCCGTCAAGGTTCTCGAATCCTCGCGGAACACGAGCGAAAAGGCCATGCTCGTCATCCCTTGAGGAACCGGCTCACCACGATAGAGATCGAAGAGTTGAATGTCTTTCAACAATCGTCCCCCTGCTTTTTGCATAGTGGAAACCAAGACCTCATGAGTGACATTTTCCGGCACCAGCAAGGCCAAGTCTCGGGTGATGGCCGGGAAGTGTC
>JAEZZT010000030.1 GCA_023418435.1 Bacillota bacterium
CCCTATGCCGCCATGCCCAACCGAATAAACCAATGAAGAAAATAGCCAAAAAAGCCCAAACAATCCATCTTTTATTAATAGAAAACACTTATCCGTTCCTCCCATAAGGATCTGCGGCGCCTTCTAACAGGTACACGCAGTCTTTACGCTTTGCCAATGCCATTACCGCACCTCGTGCCACTGTGTCGAAAGGATCTTGGGCATGATTGACCACCAAACCCAATTGGGCATGAAGGTACAGATCCAAGCCCGCCAACAACGAAGTGCCGCCCGTAATGAAAATCCCTTCTTCTTCGATATCCGCCTGTGCCTGCGGTCCGATTTTCCGCAACAACGACTGCCACGCTTTGGCAATTCGCTCCGCCACACGGCAGACTACGGGATAGATTTCCCCGGATGTCACGGTGAATGTAACTTCCGTACCGTCACGTCGGGATCTCGCCACGCACACCCGCGAACGTTCTCCGGCATCGGCCACCGCGACCGCTACATCTCTTTGGATATCCCGAATCGTCGGCATATCAATCATAACTTGGTACTTCTCTTCCAAAAATTCCGTCAAAGCCATAGTGAGATTACCGCCGGCCAACGGTTCATACCCGGATGCCAAGTAGCCGCCGGACGCCATCACGGCCAACGTCATTCCGACGCCTAAATCTGCGGCGGCATGTGCTTTGGGGCCGGTCACGCTCTCACCCTCCGCCAACCACGCCGCCGCCGCTCGATCGATCAACACACACTCTCGAGCGCCTGCATAGCGCAAGGCATCCAACCAGGTGCGCTTTTGCACTGCAGTGACCATTCTCGGTACTGCCAAACACACCTCCGGCTTGGCAACTTTGTTCTTTTGTACCTTGTCCAGCATGACCTGCAGCAATGTTCGTGCCGCTTCATAATCATGAATCTCGCCATTGACAAAAGGACGAGTTTCCCGCAGATCTCCACCTCGGGAACGCAACAAAATGGCTGCTTCCGTCCCCACCGCAACCACCTCACCGGTACGATAATCGGTCGCTGCTACCGAGGGCTCCGAAAGCTGAATGCTTTGTCCCTCACCGTATATTCTGGTATAAAGCGTGCCGGGATCAATTCCCAACCGCAAATTCTTCCAAGCTAGTTTGCTCATTTATCTTCCATCCTTATTTCTTTGCATCAAGGCTATTTATTTATTTTATCATACTTCTTCTATATAGATATAGCATCCCGCACTCGATGCTCGATACCCGCGCGGCGAAGAACGAATTTTTTATTTTTGTACAAATTAAATTTTCTATATTTTTACGCCTAAATTGCCTCATTTATCGGATCTATTCATTTGACAAAGATATTTCTTCATCCTTTTATTCATATTTTTGAAGCAGTATTTCTTATTCTTAAATTTTTCTCACTTTCCTATGGTACAATGAAGTATATTATCCGTAGGAGGGACAGCATGAATCAGAAAAAGAAACATCTTCTCATTGGCGGGATCATCTTGGTCTTCATCGTACTCGCCATTGTTTTCAACCCTGCCAACAAGCAGAAAGAAACTACATCGTTAGTGGATAAAGATTACATCGCCGTCATTCGCGTGGAAGGTCCTATCGTAGGCGGTAGCGGCATGGATAGCCTACTGGGCGGCGGTACCGACGCCACTTCCGAGCGTTTAATGCGGGAGTTCCGTAAGGCACGGGAGGACGAGCATGCCAAAGCGGTTTTGCTGCGCATCAACAGCCCCGGCGGCTCTGCCACCGCTACGCAGGAAATCGGTGCGGAAATGGATCGTTTGCGCCAAGCCGGTAAACCCATCATCGTTTCCATGGGGGATAGTTGTGCATCCGGCGGCTATTGGTTGGCGGCCAAAGGAGACTATATATTTGCCAATCCGTCCACATTGACCGGCTCTATCGGTGTATATATCGGCTATACCAATTATCAAGAGCTGATGAATAAACTCGGTATTCAAAACGATAAGATCAAATCCGGACCGCATAAGGATATTCTCTCTCCGGACCGTCCGATGACACCGGAAGAACGTGCTTTGATTCAGGATATGGTCAATGATATCTACGCCCAATTCATCGATGTCGTAGCGACCGGTCGCCATATGGATCCGGACGCAGTCAGAAAATTGGCAGACGGACGTGTGTTCACCGGCCGCCAAGCCAAAGAGTACGGTTTGGTAGATGCCATGGGCAATTATTATGATGCCTTGACCTATACGGCCCAAAAAGTGCACTTGGATGCTGACAAACCGCCGGTGCGTGAGTATCGGGAAGGCGTTTCTTTCCGTTCACTTTTCGGAACGGAAATGAGCCGCATGATGAACCGGGCTTTTGCCCGGACATTGACCGAACACCAAGGTTGGCAGGTCCGTGCAGAAGCGGAGGATTACCATGCTCGCTAATACACTCGAACTCATCTACGACGTCATTGTCAATCCCAATCCGGCCATGCGGCGTATCGCAGCAACGGAGCCACGCCAACCGGCTTTGTTGACCTTCTTTTTATGGGTGATCATCTCTACCTTGACCAGTCTCAGCATGATGTCGCATATGTTGATCCCCATGGTCCTTGCATCGGCCATCTTGAGTGCGATCGGCTTCGCTTTTACCGGAGCGATCTTGCATCTGACATCCACCCTCTTGGGTGGCAACGGGCGTTTACAGGGCTTGCTCTGCGCTCTTCCCTTTGCGTATATTCCCAGCGCCTTTACCGTCTTATTGCCCGTGGTGTATTACTTGCCCTCGGCAACTGCTCAATCCTTGGCGGGACTATTTGTCGGTCTGATTCAAATTTGGACATTTTATCTCGTCATTGTGGCCATCCGCCACATTTACTCACTGAGCACTTGGCGGGCGATTTTCAGCATTTTGCTGCCTTTATTGGCTGTTGTGGCCCTCATCTTCGCCATGTTTTTCCTGATGATGGCCGGCTTGGCCGGGGCGTTGATGCAACATTCGGATCTCTTGCAAGGTATGCAAGGACTTCCCCAAGGCGCGCCCTTTTAACTGCAACAAGAAGACCTCCATCAACCGAAATCAGTTGGTGGAGGTCTTTTCATGTACTTATATTATTCAGCATCCCCGCGAAACGCATCGCCTTCTCGCAATATCCGTTTCAAAATCTTGCCGGTGCTATTTTTCGGCAATGCATCCAGGACGATATACTTTCTCGGAATCTTAAAACCGGCTAAATGCTCGGCCAAATAACTCCGCAAGGCCTGTTTATCGAAGCTCGCATCTTCTTTCATCACTAAGTACGCACAGACCGATTGCCCGCGCAATCCGTCGTCATGGCCGACTACCGCCACTTCCGCAATGCCGGGGAAGCGATAAATCACATCTTCCACTTCACGCGGATAGACATTTTCCCCATTGACGATAATCATATCTTTGGAGCGATCGACGATATAGATATAACGATCTTCGTCCAAGTAAGCCAGATCGCCGGTATGCAACCAGCCGTCTCGAATCGTATTGGCCGTCGCCTCGGGCAAATTCCAATACCCTTTCATCACATTTTCCCCGCGGACGAGCAACTCACCGATCTTGCCCGGTTCATAATCTTCCGAAGGATAGCCATCTATTCTCACTTCGACATCGGGCAGTGCCGGACCGATAGAATAAAATTTATGTTTACCGTTTTCCGGATTGACCGCAACTACCGGCGATGCTTCCGACAAACCGTAGCCTTCCAAAATCGGTTTGCCGTATACTTCCTCAAATGCTTTGGCAACGGGTTCCGGCAACGAAGCGCCTCCCGATACATAGCGACGCACCGACTGCATGGCTTCCGGCTTAGCGGCGCGAATCAGCAAATGATACAAAGGCGGCACCAGGAATGCGACCGTCACTTGGTGGCGGGCAACGGCTTGAAGTATTTCCGACGGCAACACACTGGCAACCGGCGTAATCGACGCACCACGAACCAAAGGGTTCAAGACGCAAGTCGTCCAGCCGAAACAATGATACATCGGCAGTACGCAGAGTACATTGTCCGTCTCTTCATGAGATAGTACCTTGTTGAACGATGCGACATTGGCCAGCAAATTGCGATGCGTGAGCATGGCCCCTTTAGGATTTCCCGTGGTTCCGGAGGTGTAGATAAGTGTACAAACATCATCTTCACTTCGCTCCGCGGTAGACGGCACTTGCTGAGCCACTTCTTGGGCCTGTTGGTGCAGATCCGCCAAGAGGACACATGGGCAAGCGACTGCCATGGATTTGGCGCTCACGATCAGGCGCAATCCCGCGTCTTGCGCAATATAGTCGACTTCGCGCTCCGTCAGCAGACAGTTGATCGGTACAATGATTGCTCCCAGGCTGACTGCCGCAAAATAAGTATAAATAAACTCCGGGACATTCGGTGCATAAAGCCCCACACGATCGCCTTTTTCTACACCTAAAGCGCCCAGCGCCGTCCGGTAGCGAGCAATCCACTCATGCAGCTGCCCATATGTTACCGGCATATCTCCATGAAGAGCTATGCGCTCCGCACTATGGCCGGATATGGCCTCCTCCAATAACATCTCCATTCCTCCTTCAGCGTTCTTTTACTCGTAGTATATCACGAAGTCCGCTTTACGTGTCTATTACCGCCTACCTCCGCTTCGGTCGATGATAGCACCACTACCGACACAAAAGAAAAGCTCCTCGCGGAGCTTAACGTGCATCGATCATGGCATCCAAAAAAGATTTGGTTCTTTCGCTTTGCGGCGCTCCGAATACCTGCTCGGAAGTGCCCTTTTCCTCTACATTGCCGTCCACCATGAACAGTACTTGATCGGCGACGGAACGCGCAAACGCCATTTCATGAGTCACGATGATCATCGTCAGGCGTTCTTCGGCCAATTTCTGAATGGTTTTCAGTACCTCGCCGGTCAATTCCGGATCCAAGGCGCTGGTCGGCTCATCGAAGAGCATTATTTCCGGTTGCATCGCCAAGGCACGGGCAATGGCCACACGCTGTTTTTGACCACCGGACAGTTGGCTGGGGTACACATCTTTTTTCGCATATAAGCCGACTCGCTCCAATTGACTCTCCGCCAACTCGCGAATTTCGGCCGTCTTCATTTTTTTGACCACTTGCGGGGCGATCATAATATTATCCAACACCGTCATATGAGGGAAAAGATTGAAGTGTTGAAACACCATCCCCATCTTACCGCAAATGCGGCGCAGCTCCATTTCAGGCGCATAGACGGGAACGCCATTTTCTTCCTTCACGAGGTAGTCCTCGCCGACCCGAATGCTTCCTTTGTCAATGGTTTCCAAATGCCCCAAACAGCGCAGGAATGTACTCTTTCCGCTGCCCGAAGGACCGATAATGGAGGTCACTTCGCCCTGCTCGCAGAGGAGACTGCAGCCTTTCAGCACCTCATTAGCTGCAAAACTTTTATGGATATTCATCATTTCAATATATGCCATGCTTCCACCTCAATCTTCGTAGACCGCAAAATGCGCTTCCAAGCGAGTCAATATTTTGGTCAATACGAAAGTACAGAAAAGATAAATCAAACCTGCCACAAAGAATGCCGTCGTATCGAAGTCTCTTTGTACCACACTACGTGTGAGTCGCATCAAATCATTCATTGCCAAGACATAGACGAGGGAAGTATCTTTCAGCAATGTAATCGTTTCATTGCCCACCGGCGCCAACACTCGTTTGACCACTTGGGGCAGAACGATGTACCGCATGGTTTGCGGATAGGTAAATCCCAACACTTTGGCACCTTCATACTGACCTCTGCCGATGGATTGAATCCCGCCACGGAAAATCTCGGCAAAATATGCTGCATAGTTGAAGACAAAGGCAATCATGGCCGCCGTGAAGTCACCGAACTGTATTCCCAAGCCGGGAATCAAGGGCAAGCCGTAGTAAATGAAAAGAATCTGCAACATCAAGGGAGTTCCCCGCATGATATATATGTACACTGCCACCAATTTACGGATAATCGCCGGTGCGGCTACCCGAAAGATCGCCATGAGTACTCCCAATGGCAGCGACAGTATTAAAGTAAAGAAAAAGATTTTGGCAGTAACGCCCAGCCCCGACATCAGCGTCGGCACGATTGAAATAATATAATCCATTATGTCTCCTTCACAAGGGCAAAAGCCGGACTGCGCCGGCTTTACCGCTCCTTCCTATTTCATCACATTCACACCGAACCATTTCTTGGAAATGGCTTCACCGGTGCCGTCTTTCTTAATTTCTTCAATAGCTTTATTGATCGTTTCCGCCAATTTCGTATCCTCTTTGCGTAAACCGATACCATACTCTTCCGTGGCCAAAACTTCCGGCATTTGACGGAACAGATTCGGTTTCTTCGTCAT